>JBAPXO010000296.1:0-8591 GCA_049284255.1 Solirubrobacteraceae bacterium
TGACCACATCGTGGCGACGGTCTCAGAGCTCGTCGGCAAGCTTCCCGTCTACGGCATCTGCCTCGGCCACCAGCTGCTCTGCCGAGCCGTCGGGCTGGAGACGTACAAACTTCCGTTCGGTCACCACGGGGCCAACCACCCCGTCAAGGACCTGACGACGGGTCGCACCGAGATAACCAGCCAGAACCACGGTTTCGCCGTGCTCGGACCCGGCGGGGCGCGCACGATCGACGACGACGAGGCCGTCCGCTGGGATACGGACTTCGGCACCGCCGAGCTCACCCACATCAACCTCTATGACCGGACCGTCGAGGGGCTGACGCTGCGCGACGTCCCCGGCGCCACCGTCCAATACCACCCCGAAGCCGGTCCGGGGCCGCGGGACTCGCTGTACCTCTTCGACCGCTTCGTGGAACAGATCAAGGCCACCGCCTAAGCACCGCCCACCATGCCCCGCCGAAACGACATCCACAAGATCCTCCTGCTCGGCTCGGGCCCGATCGTCATCGGTCAAGCCGCCGAGTTTGACTACTCGGGGACACAGGCCTGCCGAGTGCTCGAATCAGAGGGCTACGAGGTCGTGCTCGTGAACTCCAATCCGGCGACGATCATGACCGACCCCGAGGTCGCCACCACCACCTACATCGAGCCGCTGCTCCCCGGTCCCGTGGCCCAGGTGATCGAACGCGAGCGCCCGGACGCGCTGCTTCCCACGCTGGGTGGCCAGACCGCGCTCAATCTGGCCAAGGCCTTGCACGAGGACGGGACCCTCGAGCGCTACGGGGTGGAGCTGATCGGAGCCGACTACGAGGCCATCGACCGGGCCGAGGACCGCGAGCGCTTCCGCGACACCATGACCGCCGCGGGCCTGCGGGTCCCCCGGAGCGCGATCGCCCACAGCCTCGAGGATGCCCACGCGGCGCTGACCACGATCGGACTGCCGTTCATCGTGCGCCCCGCCTTCACCTTGGGTGGGAGCGGGGGAGGGGTGGTGCGGACCGAGGCCGACATCGAGCGGATCGTCGGCGGCGGGCTCGCCGCCTCGCCGATCGGCCAGGTGCTCATCGAAGAGTCGGTGCTCGGCTGGGGCGAGTTCGAGCTCGAGGTCATGCGCGACCACACCGACAACGTCGTCATCGTGTGCTCGATCGAGAACCTTGACCCGATGGGGGTTCACACCGGAGACAGCGTCTGCGTCGCCCCGCAGCAGACGCTCACCGACAAGCAGTACCAGACACTCCGAGACCAGGCGATCGCCGTGATCCGAGCAGTCGGCGTCGAGACCGGCGGCTCCAACGTCCAGTTCGCCGTCAATCCCGCCACCGACGAGGTGGTGGTCATCGAGATGAACCCTCGGGTCTCGCGCTCCAGCGCCCTGGCCAGCAAGGCCACGGGCTTCCCGATCGCCAAGATCGCCGCCCGCCTGGCCGTCGGCTACACCCTCCAGGAGATTCCCAACGACATCACCGAGGCCACGCCGGCGAGCTTTGAGCCGGCGATCGACTACTGCGTGATCAAGTGGCCGCGCTTTGCCTTCGAGAAGTTCCCCGGTGCCGAAGCCGGGCTGACCACCCACATGAAGTCGGTGGGCGAGGCGATGGCGTTCGGGCGGACGTTCAAGCAGGCCTTCGCGAAGGCGCTGCGCTCCCGCGAGCTCGACACCCGGCCGAGCTCGCCCGCCGACGACGAGGCGCTCCTGAAGCTCGTCGCGATCGCCGGAGCCGAGCGCTTCGACCATCTGCTCGAGGCCCTGCGCCGCGGCGCGTCAGTCGAGGAGCTGAACCGCCGCACGAGCATCGATCCCTGGTTCCTGCGCGAGCTCGCAGAGCTCGTCGCCGCCGAGGGCGGTTCCGGAGCCGATGGGGTGCAGTCCGGCGAGCGAACCTTCAAGGCCGTCGACACCTGCGCCGCCGAGTTCGAGGCCCACACGCCCTACTACTACTCGGGCTGGGAACGTCCCGGGCCTCGAGGAGTCAGCCACGAGGTTCGCCGCGGCGAGTCTCCCAGCGTGGTCATCCTCGGCTCGGGACCGAACCGGATCGGGCAGGGGATCGAGTTCGACTACTGCTGCGTGCACGCCGCCCAGACCGTCCGCGAGCTCGGCCGCGACGCCGTGATGATCAACTGCAACCCCGAGACGGTCTCGACCGACTACGACACCTCGGACCGCCTGTACTTCGAGCCGCTGACGCTCGAGGACGTCCTCGCGGTCTGCGAGCTCGAACAGCCGGAAGGGGTTGTCGTGCAGTTCGGCGGTCAGACACCGCTCAAGCTCGCGGCCGGGCTGGATGCGGCCGGGTTCCCGATCCTCGGTACGAGCATCGACGCCATCGACCTCGCCGAGGATCGCTCGCGCTTCGGCGCCCTCCTCGATCGCCTGGGCTACAACGCGCCCCCCTATGCCACGGCGCGCAGCGCCCAGGAGGCGCTTGACCGGGCCCCCGACGTCGGCTTCCCGCTCCTGGTGCGCCCCAGTTACGTCCTCGGCGGCCGCGCGATGGAGATCGTCTACAGCGTCGCCGGGCTGCGTGATTACCTGGACCGCGTCGGGGTGCAGGAGGACGCCGCCGCCCCGACGATCTACCTCGACCGTTTCCTCGAGGACTCGATCGAGGTGGACGTCGATGCCCTGTGTGACGGGGAAGAGGTGTGGATCGCCGGGATCATGCAGCACGTCGAGGAAGCCGGGATCCACTCCGGCGACTCCGCCTGCGTGCTCCCGCCCCACACCCTCGGGGGGGAGATGCTCGACCGGATCCGGGAGCAGACCACCGGGATCGCCCGCGCCCTCGGAGTCGTTGGCCTGCTCAACGTCCAGTTCGCGATCCACGGGGACGACGGCCTGCACGTCATCGAGGCCAACCCCCGAGCCTCGAGAACCGTGCCGTTCGTCTCCAAGGCGATCGGCTTGCCGCTGGCCAAGCTGGCCTGCCGGATCATGCTCGGCGAGCGCATCGCCGACCTCGAGCTGCCGACGGGCGCGGGTTGCGGACACGTGTGCGTCATGGAGGCGGTGCTGCCCTTCGGGCGGTTTGCCGGCGCCGACTCCCTGCTCGGCCCCGAGATGCGCTCCACGGGGGAGGTGATGGGCATCGCGGCCGATTTCCCGACCGCCTTCGCCAAGGCCCAGGCGGCGGCCGGGGCCAAGCTCCCCAACCGGGGGACGGTGTTCATCACTGTCGCCGACAACGACAAGCCGGCCGCGACTGGCATCGCCACTTCCCTGCACGACCTGGGTTTCGAGATCATCGCCACTCGGGGCACGGCGCAGGCCCTGGAGCGAATGGGCATCCCCGCCAAACGGATCAACAAGATCGGCGAGGGATCGCCGCATGTCGTCGACTGGATCGAGCGCGGCGGGGTCGACCTGGTGATCAACACGCCGGTCGGAACCGGAGCGCGCTCGGACGGCTACGAGATCCGTTCGGCCGCGATCGCCCGCGGCATCCCGTGCATCACCACCATGTCCGGGGGAGTGGCGGCAACCCGGGCGATCATCGCCGCCCAGCGCGGCGAGCCGTCGGTGATCTCGCTGCAGGAGCTACACGGCGCGCGGCCGGCCAGCCCGGCGGCCGGCCAGGGCCATGTCCGGTCCGAGTGACGAGCGCAACCGTAATGGGCGAGTCCTCGCCCCCCTGGGGGTTCGCCCGGCCCGGGTGACGGCGCGTGAGGCCCACGGCGCCTACCTCGTGCTGCGCTGTGCCGACCCGCGCGGTCCGCGCCCTCAGGCGGGCCAGTTCTACATGTTGATGACGGCCACACGCTGGGGCGCAGGCGCCGCCCAGCGGCCGTTCCTCCCGCGCGCCTTCAGCGTCCTGCGGGCGCCCGCCCACGGTGACGAGCTGCACTTCATGCTCGACGACATCGGTCCCGGCACCCAGCGTCTGAGCGAGCTCGGCCCCGGCGAGGACCTGTCGATCCTCGGCCCCCTCGGGCGCGGCTTTGCTCGGCCGTCCGGGAATCGGCATCCGGTGTTGGTGGGGGGCGGGGTGGGGATCGCCCCCCTGGCGATCTGGCAGGACCAGCTAAAGGCGCCGGCCACCGTGCTGCTTGGCTTTCGCGACGGCGAGCACGCCGCGGGCGCGCAGTTGCTCTCGGGCGCCAAGGTGGCGACCGACGACGGCAGCGTCGGGCAACGCGGTCTCGTCACCGAACTGCTCGCCGCCGAGCTCGGTCCTGGCGCGCCCGCCGAGGTCTACGCCTGCGGACCCCCCGGGATGCTCGAAGCCGTTCGGGCGCTCTGCGCCGAGCGCGACGTCCCCGCCCAGCTCGCGCTCGAGTCGGGTATGGCGTGTGGCTTCGGGGCGTGCTTTGGCTGCGTCGTCGCCACCCGGGAGGGCTACATTCGCCTGTGCGTCGACGGGCCGGTGGTCGAGGGCTCGCGGCTGGAGTCGGCGTTGATACCCGGAGCTCCGCACTGATGAGCATCGAGTTCTGCGGAATCGAGCTCGAGCACCCGATCATCAACGGCTCGGGCACGTTTGACGCCATCGCCGCCCGGCGGGTGTTCGGGGATGCCTTGGTGGAGCGCTTCCCGTTTGCCGCCTTCGTCTCCAAGACGATCACCCTGGCTCCGCGCCAGGGCAATCCGCCACCCCGCCTATGGGAGCAGCCCACCGGCCTGATCAACTCGATTGGGCTCCCCAACAAGGGCCTGGAGGGCTATCTCGCGCACGACCTGCCCGAGCTGGCGAGACTTCCGGTCCCGCTCATCGTCAACGTGATGGGGTTCAGCCGCGACGAGGTCGCCGAGCTCGTCCGGACGGTCTCGGCCCGCGATGAGGTGGCGGCGCTCGAGCTCAACGTCTCCTGTCCCAATGTGGAGACCGGGATGGTGATGGGTGCCGATCCCCAAGAGGTGGCCTTGCTGATGCGCGCGGTGCGCCCCCTCACCGACAAGCCGCTGATCGTCAAGCTGACGCCCAACGCCTCCGATGTGCCCGCGGTCGCCGTGGCTGCTGAGCGCGAGGGGGCAAGCGCGGTCTCCCTGATCAACACGCTGAAGGGGATGGCGCTTGACCCTCGGAGCGGACGGCCCTGGCTGGGCGGGCAGACCGGAGGGGTGTCCGGACCTGCGGTGCGCGCTATCGCCCTCGCTCAGGTCTATGCCGTCGCCGCCGCCGTCGCCATCCCGGTCGTCGCCATGGGCGGGGTGCAGTCAGGTCAGGACGCCCACGAAATGCTCAGCTCCGGAGCGACACTGGTCGCGGTCGGCACCGAGAGCTTCCGCGATCCGCTCGCGGGGTCCCGCGTCGCGGGTGAGCTGGCGGCGCTGCGCTCGAATAGCTCAAATCCGGTGCGCAGCATGTTGCAAACACCGCTTAGAGACTGACCTAGCGACCAACACGATTTGACGAAAGCTCACGGTCTCCAACAAAAGGCCCTGCAAACCTAGGGTATTGTCGCAAGTAGGCTCGACAATGCTAAAGCTCAGGTTCAGGTCGAGTCGAATTGGGCCGTTTGGGCTTGATCGACCCGCCCCAGGATGTATAGTCGCCGCCCATGCCGCCGGTCAGCGAATCGTTCTCCAAGTCGCTCAGCGCGCCGGAGCGTTCCCTAGTTCAGCGGATGGAAGCTCTGCAGCGCGCCAACGACATCCGGAGCCGTCGCGCGCAGCTCAAGCGCGATCTGAAAGCTGGTCGCCAGCCGATTCACGAGCTCCTGCTGCATCCGCCTGACTACCTGCAGACCGCCAAGGTCTTCGACCTGCTGCTCGCCGTCCCCAAGTACGGCCGCGTGAAGGTCAACAAGATCCTCTCCCAGTGCCGAATCTCACCCTCCAAGACGCTCGGCGGCCTGTCAGAGCGTCAGCGGACCGAGCTCGTGGCGCTGCTGCGCCGCCGCTGAGTCCCGCCCGCCTGGGGGGCTGGTGGCTTTAGTCTTCGTCATCACCGGACCTTCCGGGGTCGGCAAGGGAACGCTGATCCGTGGCCTGCGTGAGCGACTGCCCGAGCTCGAGCTGTCGGTCTCGGCGACAACCCGGGAGCCGCGGGCGGGGGAGACCGACGGGGTCGAGTATCACTTCCTGAGCCCCGAGGAGTTCGAGCGCCGGGTTCAGGAGGGGGACTTCGTCGAACACGCCACCTACTCGGGGCGGCGCTACGGGACGCTGCGCTCAGAGCTCGAGCGCCGGCTGAACGCCGGCGCACCCGTGGTCCTCGAGATCGAGGTCCAGGGCGCCCGCCAGGTCCGCGAAGCGATTCCGGACGCCGTGCCGGTGTTCATCGCCCCGCCCTCGAACCAGGCCCTGCGGGCGCGCCTCATCGGCCGGGGCACCGATCCCCCGGAGCAGATCGAGGAGCGGCTGGCGACCGCCGAGCGCGAGCTCGAGGCCCGGCCGGAGTTCGCCCATGTGGTGGTCAACGACCGCCTTGAGCACGCCACCGACGAACTTGCGCGAATCGTGCAGGACGCTCTGGCGGGCAAAGCACGGGCGACCGCTACCCTTCAAGGCCCCGACGAAGGACTCAACTCGTGATCTCACCCCGCATCGACAAGCTGCTGGAGAACGTCGACTCCGACTACGCCAGCGTTCTCGTGGCCGCCAAGCGCGCCCGCCAGATCAACTCCTACTACCACAACCTCGGCGAGGGGACGTTCGACGAGTTCCCGCCGCCGATGGTCGACACGCGCTCCAAGAACTACCTCACCATCGCCCTCGAGGAAGTCGCTCAGGGCAAGCTGAAGTACCACTACCGGTAGCCAGCCGGCGGTGAGGCGCGGTTCTGCTGAGCCGGGGATCAGGTAGAGCGGATGTCTCGGCTGCTCGTCGGCGTGACCGGTGGGATCTCGGCCTACAAGCTCCTGGAGACGATTCGGCTGGCCACACGGGCCGGCCACTCGGTGCGGGTGATCCAGACCGAGACCAGCGTGCGGTTCGTGGGCCCGGACTCGTTCGCCGGGATCACCGGCGCCCCCGTTCTGACCGACGAGTTCGCGCCCGACCCCCTGCGGGGCGCCTACCCGGGTGACCCTCCCGGCGACCGCTCGCCGATCAACCATCTCGCGCTCGTGGAGCGCGCCGACCTCTACCTGATCGCGCCGGCGAGCGCCAACACGATCGCCAAGCTCGCGCACGGGCACGCGGACAATCTGGTCACGACCGCGGCGCTCGCGGCCGCCTGCCCGGTACTCGTGGCGCCGGCCATGAACAACCGGATGTATCTCAATCCGGCCACCCAGGCAAACCTCGAGCTCCTGGTCGGTCGCGGAATCGAGCTCGTCGGTCCGGGGGAGGGGGAACTGGCCTCCCACGGTGAGCGCGGCATCGGGCGCCTGGCCGAGCCGCCGGAGCTCCTGGCCGCCTGCGAGGCCCGGCTGCGAGTCGGGCTGGGCGAAGCCAGCACGTGGTCGGGCCGGCGGGTCCTGGTCACGGCCGGGGGCACGCGTGAGCCGATCGACAGCGTCCGCTACATCGGCAACCGGTCCTCGGGACGGATGGGGTTCGCCCTGGCGCAGGCCGCCGCGCGCCTGGGGGCCGAGGTCACGCTCGTGGCCGCCAACGTCTCGCTGCCCGCTCCGGCGGGAGTGCGCATCGTGGCCGTGCAGACCGCCGCCGAGCTCGCCGCCGCCACCGAGCAGGCCTTCGAAGCCACCGACGTGTTGCTGATGGCGGCTGCAGTCGCCGACTTTCGCCCTCGGGCTCCCGCCGAGCGCAAGCTCAAGAAGGACGCCGGTGTCCCGCAGATCGAGCTCGAGCCCACCGAGGACGTGCTCAGCATGCTCACGCCCCGCCGGCGCCCGGGCCAGGTGCTGGTCGGCTTCGCTGCCGAGCACGGCGAGGGCGCGCTGGACTACGCCCGGGGCAAGCTCGAGCGCAAGCGCTTGGACGCGATCGTCGTCAACGACATCTCGCAGCCCGGGATCGGCTTTGACGCCGCCGACAATGAGGTCACGATCTTGACCGCTGGATATGAGCACCGCTTGGCGCGCTCCGGGAAGGCGGAGATAGCCGCAGGCGTCCTTGAGGTTGTCGACAAGATGCTGGTGGACCAGGTGGATAAGGAGAGCAACGATCGAGCCGTCCGAGCAGACCCCGCTCGCACCGCAGGAATTTGAGGCCTTCGCCGCCGTAGGGCGGACGCTGGCGGCCAACATCAACCGGGCGGTGCAGGTCCGCCAGGAGACGCTGAGCCACCTTCTGGTCGCGCTCCTGGCCGAGGGACACGCCCTTGTGGAGGATTACCCGGGGGTGGGCAAGACCGCGCTCGCCCGCGCGCTTGCGCGCTCCATCGACTGCCAGTTCGCGCGCGTGCAGTGCACGTCTGACCTGCTTCCCGCCGACGTCGTGGGCACCAACGTCTACGACCAGCGCGAGCAGCGTTTCGAGTTTCGCCCCGGTCCGGTGTTCGCCAACGTGGTGCTCGTCGACGAGATCAATCGCGCCTCGCCCAAGACGCAGTCCGGGCTGCTGGAGTGCATGCAGGAGCGGCGCGTCACCGTCGACGTCCACACCCACGAGCTCGCGCGGCCCTTTCTCGTGCTCGCCACCCAGAATCCGATCGAGTACGAGGGTACCTATCCGCTCCCAGAGGCTCAGGTCGACCGCTTCATGATCCGGATCTCGTTGGGCTACCCGGACCGCTCGGCCG
>JBAPXO010000297.1:0-3665 GCA_049284255.1 Solirubrobacteraceae bacterium
GCGCGCAGGAGGTCGTGGGGTCCGTCGGCGATCCCGAGCGCCAGCACGAGGCCGCCCGCGGCCAGGGTGAGGACGTTGATCGCGCTCGTCAAGAAGAACAGTCCGCTTGAGCGCTGGACTATCTGCCGGGTTGGCATCCCCACCAGGTGAAGCAGCCAGCCCCCCACGGCCAGCGAGCCGATGCCGCCGCCGGGCAGCAGGGCGCCCGAGCCCATCTGGGTCCAGGCGAGCTCTCGCGCGCTACCGCGCCCGACCGAGTCAAAGAAGAACCGGAAGATGACCACGAAGCTCAGGCATGAGGCAAGCTCCAGAGCCACAGCGGCGGCGATGAGCGCCGGGTCCATCTCCCCAAGGTCGTCGAGCACGGGCCGCAGGCCGGGGACCGCCAGCAGCACGGTAATCCCGCAGGCGGCGAGGATCGCCAGCGTGACCAGGCGCCGGCGCAGGGCGCGCCGGTCGATCCCCGGTGCCCGCTCTGGGTTCTCAGCGGGCTGCGGCCCCCGCGCCCCGGTCGGGGGCAGCCCCTCGGCGACCGGCGCCCCCTCGGCGATCGGCGCGCTGGTGGCGGTCGACATCGAGGGCCCCGGGCGCCTGGAGCTCAGCCTTAGTGGCTGAAGCCGTCAGGCTGCGCGGCCAGAGCGTTGGCGAGCAGCTCGGCCACCGACCAGCGCCGGAGGATCGGCGTCCGTTTGACCGCTGCTGACTTCTGCTCGCTGGTCTTCCGTCGGTCGAACTTGGGGGTCTTGATGGAGTTCTTGTTCATCGTGAGTCTCCTGGGCTTGTTGTGGACTCGGCATCGCGTTGGCGGGCCGGCCAGGGGGATGAAGTCAGCTGGTCTCCAGGCTGAGGCTGAGGTCGGTGTTGGCCTGCGCGGTAGCGGTGGCGGCGCGGGCCGCCCCGTCCCGGGGGAGGACGATCAGGGCCACGAGTAGGCCGAGTCCGAAGATCCCGGCTGCCCAGTGGAAGGCGACGCTGTACCCGTGAATCGAAGCCGCGGTAGCCAGCCCGGCCGTCTTGGCGTGTGCCGTGGCAAAGCCGGCGGCGGCGCTGGCGAAGATCGTGCTCAGGAGCGCGGTGCCGACCGAGCCACCGACCTGCTGTGAGGTGTTGACCATCGCGGAGGCGACGCCGGCGTCGGAGGTCTTGACCCCGAGGGTGGCGGTTGAGAACGCGGGAGCGAACACGCATCCCATGCCCACCCCGGTGAGCACCAGTCCGGGCAGCACGTGAGTCGCGTAGTCGCCGCCAACCGTCAGGCGTGAGAACAGCACCATGCCGATCAGCCCGAGCGTCATACCGGTCACGACCAGCGGCTTGGCGCCGGTGCGGTGCAGCACACGGGTCTGCACGGTCGTGGAGGTGAGCACGATCGCAGCGGTCATCGGCAGGAAGGCCACGCCCGTCTTCAGGGGCGAGAAGTCAAGGACCTGCTGCAGGTAATAGGTGAGGAACAAAAAGACGGCAAACACGGCCGAGCCAGCCAGGGCGATCGACGCGTAGGCGCCTCCCCGCGCCCGGTCCCAGATGATGTGCATCGGGAGCAGCGGTTGCTTGACCCGGCGCTCGATGGCGATGAACCCGGTCAGCAGCGCGGCGCTGGCCGCGAGCGCGACGA
Source organism: Solirubrobacteraceae bacterium (assembly GCA_049284255.1). GTDB lineage: Bacteria > Actinomycetota > Thermoleophilia > Solirubrobacterales > Solirubrobacteraceae > Palsa-465. The sequence goes on from JBAPXO010000297.1 coordinate 1,616, forward strand.
TCGTCAGCGGAGCTGACCATGAGTGCGTCTCGGCATTTGAGAAACCGAACACGAGCGCGAACAGACCGGCGGATGCGAAGACCACGCCGGGCACGTCGATCGACGGACGATTGGCCATGCGCTGGTTCTGAAGCAGGCGCAGAGCGAAGATGGCGGTGGGGACGGCGATCGCCAGGTTGACGTAGAGGCACCAGCGCCACGAGATCGCCTGGGTGAGGATGCCGCCGAGCAGCAGTCCGACCGAGGCGCCACCGACGGCGATGGCGCTGAAGATTCCGAACGCCTTGGGCCGATCGCTGGACCCCGCGAAGGTCACCGTCAGCAGCCCCAGTGCCGAGGGCGCGAGCAGCGCGCCGAAGGCGCCCTGGAGGGCGCGGGCGGCGACGAGCATCCCGAAGGACTGCGCCAGCCCGCCGATCGCGGAGGCCAGGGCGAAGCCGGTCAGCCCGCCGATGAACGTCCACTTGCGCCCGAACAGGTCGCCGAGCTTGCCGCCGAGGAGCAGCAAGCTGCCGAACGCCAGGGCGTAAGCGGTGATGATCCACTGACGGTTGTCGGTGGAGAAGTGCAGCGCCTTCTGGGCCGAGGGCAGGGCGATGTTCACGATCGTCGCGTCGAGGACGACCATCAGCTGGGCGACCCCGAGGAGGGCGAGGATGGCCCAACGGCTGGGGCTGGCTGCGGGGGCGGGGGAAGTGGCAGTGGCGGTCATTCGAAGTCCTTGTGGTCGCTGTCGAAGACCACCTTATCACGAATCATCCCTGTTGCGGATACGAATTACGATCCAGGTATTCTCCTTGACAACCGGTAGACCCTTTCGCTAGGGGGTATACTTGTGAACGTTATGGGTTCACAGGCCTCCCACCGCCCCACCGGCACGATGATCCTGCTGGCTCGCCTGTCCAAGCAGGTCATGCGTCGCAGCAGCCCGGAGAAGCTGGGAATCGATCTGCGCCTGCTGATGGCCCTCAGCTTTCTGGGCGACCACGACGGCGCGCCCCAGCAGGAGCTGGTCGATGCCCTGTGCATGGACGCCAAGAACGTCGTGCTAGTGCTCAACGACCTTGAGGACCTCGGTTACCTGGTCCGGCGCCGGGACTCCGAGGACCGCCGGCGCCACCGTGTCTTCATCACCGACGCCGGCCACGAGGCATTGGACCAGGCCCTGCGCGCGCAGGAGTCGATCGAGAACGAGGTCCTGCAGGCGCTGGATGCCGACGAGCGCGCCACCCTCTGGCGGTTGCTCACGCGTGCCCTGCACGGCGCCGAGGCCGCGACGGAGCACGAGACCGGCGAGCCACTGGCTCCCGCGGCGCACTAGGCGCGCGCCGCTCGTCTACACGGCCACGGCCGAGCTCGCCGGATCGATGAGAATCTTGGCGTGCTGCTCGGGGTCTCCGAGGGCCTCGAACGCCGCCTCCACCCCGGGAAGGCCGACGGTCGCGGTCACCATGGGCGCGGCATTGACCTTGCCCTCGGCGAGCATCTGAAGCGTGTCGCGGAACTCGAGCGGCGTGTAGCCGACCACGAACCGTAGATCGATCTCCTTGTTGATCGCCATCGACGGACGGATCCGGTCGGGCTGGATGCACACTCCGACAACCACGATGCGTGACCACAGCGGCGCGCTGCCGATGATCCCGTCGAGGATGCCGGGAACGCCGACGCACTCGAAGATCACCGGCCGCTTGGGCTTGGAGCCGAGCGTCTCGGCGATCCGCCAGACGTGATACCAGGGGATCGGGAGGCGGGTGAGCTTCTCCATCGTGCCCACGGCGAGCTCGACCCCGGCCGGGATCGTCTTGATGTGGTCGTGGTCGCCGCCCGCCTCAAACGGCGATCCCGTGTTCGGGTCGACGACGACATCCGCGCCACACGCGGTGGCGAGCTCGCGCCGGCCGGCAGAGAAGTCACTGGCCACAACCGTGGCCACGCCCTTGGCCTTGAGCATCGCGATGACGGCAAGGCCGACCGGGCCGCAGCCGATCACGATCGCGACGTCTTTCTTCTTGATCTCCGAGCGGCGGACGGCATGCCAGCCGACCGACAT
>JBAPXO010000298.1:0-6769 GCA_049284255.1 Solirubrobacteraceae bacterium
TAGGTGCGCTTGCCATCGATGATGAACGAGTAGTGGTCATATGACACCGTGTGCGTGCTCGCCGGACGAGCTGAAGCGTGAGGGCTTCGTGCCGAGGCAAGCCCAGGGGCCGTCCCCCAAGCCGCGATCACAGCGGTAGCCAGCACGGCAGCCAATCCGATGAGGTGCCGCCGAGAAACCTTCCGCGTGCTCAAGTCTGAGCGCATACCTCCACCTCACTCCCATCGACGCGTGCACAAGCGAGACGGACGCTCACCAAGCCGCCGCCTTGTCGTCGATCCCTTGCCCGCGCCCGAGGACGCTGAACAACCTCCGCGAGCGGATTGTTAGCGCGCACATCAAGATCCGTCAAGGGGGCGTCAGCCCATTGGCCGCGACGCTCCGGCGACGAGGAGCGTGGCACCAGCCGGCATACCGACGTCTGGGTGGGAGACTTAGTGCATGTCCACCATCCCGGGCCGCGACCATACTTCGCTGACGGTTGACGACCCAGAGCGTGCCAAGCACGTCATGAAGCTGGCGTATGGCTCGCGGGATGACTTCAACGACCCGAGCCTCGCGTATCGGAGGCTGTTCGGCGAACTCCTCGGCACGTTCATGCTGGTGCTCGTCGCCGCTGGCGGCGGTCTTCTGCACGCCAAGGGCGAGATCAGCTTGGCCGCCGCTGTGGTCGCACCCGGCCTGATGGTGATGGCCATCATCCTGTTCATGGGAGCGGTATCCGGGGCCCACCTCAATCCGGCGGTGTCGGTTGCGTTTGCGTTGCGCGGCGATTTCTCCTGGAAGCGGGTACCGGGCTATATCGCCGTTCAGCTGATCGGCGCGTCGCTCGCCTGCCTGTTTCTGCTCGCCGTGCTTGGCAACGTCGAGCATCTCGGCGCGACGCTGCCGGGTCCGGGGTATGCGGCCTGGCAGGCGTTCCTGATGGAGATCGCGCTCACCGCGACTCTGGTCAGCGTGATCCTGGGCACGGCCTCATCGGCCCAGAACGTCGGCACCATCGGAGCGCTCGGGGTCGGCGGCTACATCGCCCTGGCCGGGCTGTGGGCGGCGCCCGTGAGTGGCGTCTCGATGAACCCAGCGCGCTCCTTCGGGCCCGCGCTGGTCAGCGGAGATTGGTCCGCGTACTGGGTGTACGTCGCCGGGCCGCTGGCGGGGGCGGTGATCGCGGTCGGGTGCGCGGTGATCCTGCGCGGCCGCGGCGGCGATCCCACCGCTCGCACCGCCGCGTCCGGGAAGCTCGGACCCGACCGTGAGCAAGGGCGGGCTCACCTGTGACCGAGTCCTCGATTCACATCAAGTGGGCAGCCGAGGTCGCCGACCACGACTACGCGGCCGCCGAGGCGTATCTCTCGCTCAAGCTCGACGACGACGCGGTGAAGAAGCGAATCAAACGCCTGCGAAAGGCGCAGCTCACCACCCGCCGCGCCAATGACATCCTCCGGGCCGCCGGCCTGACGCCGGCGGCGCTCGACGATCCCGGCGTGATGAAGGACCTGGTCAAGGCGATCGAGGGCACACCGCTCAGCCCCGTGCTCGTCGTCAGCGGCAAGAAGCGTGCCGACATCGCCGACGGGTTTCACCGGGTTTCGCTCGTGTACCGAATCGACCCGTACACGGAAGTCCCGATGAAGCTCGCCTGAGCACTCTGGGCTGACCCGCGGTCAGCCGGCGGGGTCGTACTCCTCATCACTGACCTGCCTGCCCCAGGTCACGGGGCTGCCCGTTTCGTCGGCTTCCTGCATGGCGATGTGGGTCATGAGGCGGTTGGGAGCGGCGCCGTGCCAGTGGTTCTCGCCGGGCTCGAAGAACACGCGGTCGCCGGGCCGGATCACCTCGATCGGGCCGCCTTCGCGCTGGCAGCGGCCGACGCCCTCGGTCACGTAGATCGTCTGACCGAAGGGGTGGGTGTGCCACGCCGTCCGTGCGCCCGGAGTGAAGTGGACGCTGGCCGCGGCGGTCCGCGACGGTGGGGACGGGGCGGCGATGGTGTCGACGTAGACGTTGCCGGTAAACCATTCGCTAGGGCCGGGGTTGGTGTCAAGGGAGTTGCGGGTGATCTGCATGGTCGTGCTTCCTTTGTCGTTGCCTAACGTCTACCCCGCCGCAAACCTTCGACGAGACGGCCGTGCCTGGCGCCCCTATCCCTCACCGAACATGATGGCGATCCTGCTGGCCCTCATGGCCGCGGCCGCCTACGGGACCTCTGACTTTGCCGCGGGCCTCGCCAGCCGCCGGTTCCCCGCCGGGGTCATCACCGGCGCGGTGCAGGTCGTGACGCTGTCGGCGGCCGTGGCCGCGGTGGTCGTCTACCACCGTGCCGGCCCGACCCCAAAGGTGATCGCCTGGGGTGCGCTCAGCGGCCTGGGCACCGCGGTGGGCACGCTGTCGCTCTACCACGGGCTGTCCGTCGCCCGGATGAGCGTCGTCGCCACGCTCTCCGCGGTGCTGGCCGCGGTCATCCCCGTCATCGTCGGCCTGGCCCTCGGGGACCATCTGAGCATCGCCACGGCGGCGGGCATCGTCCTGGCCATCCCCGCCATCGCCTTGATCTCCTGGCAACCCGAAGCCGGCGCCGGCAGCGCCGCTCGCGCCGGGCTGCTCTACGGGGGGCTCGCGGGCTTGGGATTCGCGCTTCTCTTCATCGCCTTAGACCGCGCGGGCACGCACGCCGGCGCGTGGCCGGTGATTCCCGGCCAGCTGGTCGCGCTCGTGCTCATCGCCCCCTTCGCCTACCGCGGCGTGACCGCGTCGGGCAGACCGTCGCGGTCGGTCGTCGCGCTCACGGTGGGCGCCGGCGTACTCAGCGGGATCGCGAACCTGCTCTTCCTGGCGGCCACCGGCCGCGGAGAGCTCGCCATCGTCGCCGTCCTCACCTCGCTGTACCCCGCGGCGACCGTGATCCTCGCCCGTGCCTTCCTCGCGGAGCACTGGTCCCGTGTTCAGGCCGTCGGGCTGCTTACGTCGGTCGTCGCGATCATCCTGGTCAGCACCGGCTGACCTTGGGGCCACGGCGCGGTGGTTTACGAGAGCCAGAGGGAGGACAGCAGAGGGGGAAGGTAGAGGAGAGGAGCAGTCATGCAAACCATGAGCCCCCTGGACGCCTCGTTCCTGCACGGCGAGGACGCGGTCACCCACATGCACATCGGCTCGATCGGCATCTTCGAGGGCCCGGCCCCGGGCGGCGAGGAGGTGCGAGCGGCGATCGCGTCTCACCTTCCGCTGGTCCCGCGGTATCGCCAGAAGGTGAGATTCGTGCCGCTGGCGCTTGGGCGTCCGGCCTGGGTCGACGATCCCCACTTCAACCTCGACTATCACCTGCGCCGCACCGGCCTGCCCGCGCCCGGCGGAGACCAGGAGCTACGCAACCTGGTTGGCCGCGTGATGTCCCAGCAGCTCGATCGGACCAAGCCGCTGTGGGAGCTGTGGATCGCCGAGGGGCTTGATCAGGGGAGGTGGGCGCTGATCTCAAAGGTCCATCACTGCATGGTCGACGGCGTGTCGGCCACCGACCTCCTGAGCGTGCTCCTTGAGTCCGAGCGCGACCCGGGTCTGCCTCCCGAGGACACATGGAAGGCCGAAGGCGAGCCCAACTCCACACAGCTGGTCACTCACGCCCTGGCCCAACGCGCGGTCAGCCCCTACGAAGGGGTGCGCACCGTCCTGTCCGCTTTCCGGGGTCCCCGGCGCGTCGCCCGCGAGACGCTTGAGGTGGGAAGAGGTCTCGCCAGCCTGCGCTCGCTGGCCAGCGCGGGGGCGGCGAGCTCGCTGAACGGCCCGATCGGCCCGCACCGGCGGTGGTCGTGGGCTCGCTCCCGCCTTGGTGAAATCAAGGAGATACGGGAGGCGCACGGCGGCACCGTCAACGACGTGGTGCTCGCCGCCATCACCGGTGGCTTCCGGGATCTGCTGCTCGCTCGCGGTGAGGAGGTCGAGGGTCGGGTCGTCCGCACCATGGTCCCGGTCTCGGTCCGCGCCGAGCATGAGCGAGGCACCTACAACAACAAGGTGGCGGCGATGTTCGCCGAGCTGCCGGTCGCGATCGAGGACCCGGTGGCGCGGCTGGAGTCAATCAGCGCGCAGATGCAGAGGCTCAAGCGCTCCGGTCAAGCGGTCGCCGCGGAGCGCCTGACCGCGCTGGGCGGGTTTGCCCCGGCGATGCTCCTGGCGCTCGCCGGACGAGTCGGAAGCCGCACGCCCCAGCGGGCTATCAACACCGTGACGACCAACGTTCCCGGACCCCAGCACCCGCTGTTGTTGTGCGGCCGGCGGATGCTCGAGGCGTTCCCGTTCGTGCCCCTGGGCGGGCAGGTCCGGATCGGGATCGCGATCTTCTCCTATGACGGGAACATCAACTTCGGTGTCACCGGCGATCGCGACAGTGCGCCGGACATCGAGATCCTGTGTGAGGGCATCGAGCGCAGCCTCGACGAGCTGCGGCCCGACGATGGTGCGGCCTCGGCGCGCTCGCGCTTGCGCGCCAAGCCCTCGAGGGCCGAGGAGATCGTGCCGTGAGCTCGGGCGAGCGGGCGAACCTGAGGTATGGAACCTAGGACCACACGAAAGAGGAGATTGAGATGACCAATTTCGCACAGCGGCTTTCCGCCGCGGCCGCCGACGCCCCCGACCGCGCCGCGGTCAAGCTCGATGACATCGAATTGACCTACGCCGAGCTTGACCGCGCGGTCGCCGCCGCCGCGGGGCTGCTGCGCTCCCGGGGGGTGCAGGCCGGAGATCGCGTGGGCATGCAGCTGCCCAACGTGCCCTACTTCCCGATCATCTACTACGGCGCGCTGCGCCTGGGCGCCGTCGTCGTGCCGATGAACCCGTTGCTCAAGGGGCGGGAGGTCGCCTATCACCTGTCCGATTCAGAGGCGGGGGTAATGGTCGGCTGGCATGACTTCGAGCAGCCCGCGCGGGACGGCAGCGAACAGGCGGGTGCCGACTGCATCATCGTCAAGCCCGGCGAGTTCGAGCAGTCGCTCGGGGAAGCCGACCCCGTTGGCGATGTCGCCGAGCGCGATGACGATGACCCGGCGGTGATCATCTACACCTCGGGGACGACGGGAACGCCCAAGGGCGCGGCGCTGACCCACTCCAACCTGAGCTCGGCGGCGCAGGTGGGGCGGGATCTGGTCGATGCCGACCAGGACTCGGTCACGGTGGCCACGCTGCCGCTGTTTCACGTCTTCGGGATGAACTCGATCATGAACGTGACGGTCATCGCCGGAGGGCTGATGACGCTCGTCCCCCGGTTTGACCCGGCCAAGGTGCTCGAGGTCATCGAGCGCGACCATGCGACCACGTTCGGCGGCGTGCCGACGATGTACGCCGCCCTCCTGAACCACCCTGACCGCGAGCGCTACGACGCCTCGAGCCTCGATCTCTGCGTCTCCGGCGGGGCCGCCCTGCCGGTCGAGGTGCTTCGCGGCTTTGACGAGGCGTTCGGCGCCAAGATCCTGGAGGGCTACGGGCTCTCGGAGACGACCGGCATGGGCTCGTTCAATGTGGCCGACCGCGAGCGCAAGCCGGGATCGATCGGCGTCCCGGTCGGGGGCACCGAGATCAAGCTCGTCGACGACCAGGATGACGAGGTGCCCTCCGGTGAGCCGGGCGAGGTCGTGATGCGTGGTCCGTTCGTGATGAAGGGCTACTGGAACCGCGACGACGCGACGGACGAGGTGATGCGCGGCGGGTGGTTTCACACCGGAGACATCGCCACCAAGGACGAGGACGGCTACTTCTTCATCGTCGATCGCAAGAAGGACCTGATCACCCGCGGCGGCTACAACGTCTACCCGCGCGAGGTCGAAGAGGTCCTCTACACCCATACCTCCGTGCTCGAGGCCGCGGTCATCGGGGTGCCCCACGAGTCGCTGGGCGAGGAGGTCGGAGCAGCCGTCGTGCTCAAGGACGGCGAGGAGCTGAGCGTCGAGGAGATCAGGGACTACGTCAAGCAGAACGTCGCCGCCTACAAATATCCCCGGGTGGTGTGGCTGCTCGAGGAGCTACCCAAGGGTCCCACCGGCAAGATCCTCAAGCGGGAGATCGAGGTGCCCGAGGCGGTCGCCAAGGAGACGTGAACCTGAGAGTGCTACGCTGTAGCACATGGAGATCGGCGTCCGGGACCTGCGCAACCACACCAGTCGAGTGATCGATGCCGTCACGGCCGGAGAGCGGGTGACCCTCACCGTCCGCGGGGAGCCGGTGGCCGACATCGTGCCCCATGGTCGTCGGGAGAGGTGGCTGTCGGGTTCCGGCCTGCGCGACCAACTCGGCCACCGGGCGGCAGACCCCGACCTCAAGCGAGAGCTCGACGCGCTAGCCGGCCAAACGCTCGATGAGCTCTGACCGGCCGACCGCCGGTTTGCTTGACACCTCGATCTTCATCGCGCGAGAAGACGGTCGTCCCCTGGGGGAGCTGCCTGACCGCGTAGCGGTCTCGGTCGTGACCTTTGGCGAGCTCGCCCTCGGGGTTCTCAGCGCCGAAGACGATGCCACGCGCTCACGGCGTGCCGACACGCTCGCCCTGGCCCGGTCCGCCGACCCGATTCCGGTGAGCGAGGCCGTCATGATCGCGTGGTCGCGGCTTGTGGCCGACTGTCGGGCGGCGGGTATCCAGCGGGCGGTCAAGCTCACGGACGCTCTGATCGCGGCAACGGCGATCGAGCGCGGCCTCCCGGTCGTCACCCAGGACGACGATTTCGAGCGGATGGCGCGAGCTCGCCGCGAACTTCGCGTACTTCAGGTCTGAGGCGCGGCGGCGCGC
>JBAPXO010000299.1:0-3003 GCA_049284255.1 Solirubrobacteraceae bacterium
CGGCGCCTGGGGGAGCGGCTCGAGCTCGCGCGCGAAATCCATGAGCGGGTCATGCAGCGGCTGTTCGGGGTCACGCTCGCGCTCAGTGCCGAAAAGCCGCTGGATCCCGGCGAGCGCGACCGCTGCCGGGTCGAGATGCAGGAGGCGCTCAGCGACCTGCGCAGCGCGCTCGAGCGCCCGCTCGCGCCGGTCGCGCACGAGACCGGGACGACCCTCGCCACCGAGCTTGCCCGCGTCGGCCAGGCCCCCGGCCCAAGCGTCAGCGTCGACTGGCCCGAGGGCGTAACCGTCCCCGCCAACGTCGAGCCGCTGGCTCAGTCGGTCCTTGCCGAGGCGCTGCGCAACGTCGCCAAGCATGCTCGGGCGGAGTCGGTGGAGGTGGCGGTCGCTTCAGACGAGGACACCTTCAGCCTGGAGATCCGCAACGACGGCGTGAGCTCGGCGGCGCGGGGAGCCGGGATGGGGCTGCGACTGGCGGCCTTCGAGGCGCTCCAGCACGGCGGGGTCGTCGACTTCGGAGCGCCCGAGGCCGGGCGCTGGCGGGTCAGACTGGTCGTTCCCCGGGCGGGAGGTCAGGTGTGAGCGAGAGGTCGATTCGGCGCCTGCGCGTCCTGGTCGTCGACGACCACGACGTCGTGCACTGGGGGTTTCGGGTGCTCCTCGGCGAGCAGCCATGGGTGGCGCGCTGCCTCGCGGCGCGCACCGGCGCCGAGGCCCTGGCACTGCTGCCGCGGCTCAAACCGGACGTCGCGCTCGTCGATCTGTTCCTGGCGGGCGAGTCCGGTGCCGACGTATGCGCCTCGATTCGCAAGGCGTCGCCGTCGACGCGCGTGCTTCTGATCTCGGGTTCAGGGCGGATGTCGCCGGCGGCGGCGCGGGCGGCGGGCGCTTCGGGCTTCGTGTCCAAGGATTCCGATGCGCGCGAGGTGGCCCGCGCCGTGCGCATGGTGGGACTGGGCATGACCACATTCGCGCCCACCGCCGAGCAGCCGGCGCCGCTGCTCACCGAGCGCGAACGCGAGGTGCTGGACCTGCTCGCCGGTGGCTCGACGAACCGCGAGATTGCCCAGCGGCTGTATTTATCCCCGCACACCGTCAAGGAGCACACGAGCGCCCTCTACCGCAAGCTGTCGGCGCGCAACCGCGCCGAGGCGGTGCAGCGAGCCCAGCGCATCGGGCTGCTGGCTTGACGCGCTGCACACCGGCACCGACCCGGGAATGCCCGCGGGTCAGCGGCGGCGCATGGCCCACTCGATGGCGGGCAGCTTGAGGGCGTGGGGGAGGTACTGGCTGGCCAGCATGGCGGCACGGACGGGCAGTCCCGGGACGACGACCCGGCGCCCGGCCTCGAGCCCCTTGACGCCGGCGGAGGCCGCGTCCTCGGCCGAGACCCAGGCGGGGCGCGGCACGGCCTTCTCAAACGACTGGCCGCTGGCGACCTCCCAGCCCGCGGTGTCCCAGAACTCGGTGGAGACGGGACCGGGGGCGAGCGCGGTGACGGTCACTCCCGAGCCCCTGACCTCCTGGTGGAGGGCTTCGGAGAATGTGAGCACGTAGGCCTTGGCCGCCGAGTAGCCGGCGGAGTAGGGGAGGGGCTGCATGCCGGCGGTGGAGGCGACGTTGAGGATCGCCCCCCGTCCGCGGCGCACCATGCCCGGCAGGAAAGCCGAGGTGAGCGCGACCGGCGCCTCGACGAGCACGCGCACCTGCTCGAGCTCGCGCTCGGGGTCGGCCTGGTGAAAGGCACCGCCGGTGGCAAAGCCGGCGTTGTTGACGAGGACGCTGATCTCGAGCCCCAGGGCCTCGACGCGCCCCGGCAGCCGCTGGCGAGATGCCGCCTTGCTGAGGTCAGTGCCCAGCGTCTCGGCCCGCACGCCGTACTCGGCGATGAGCTCGGCGGCCAGCTCGTCGAGCTTGTCCTTGCGGCGCGCCACCAGCACGAGGCCGTGCCCGCGCTTGGCGAGCTCGTGCGAGATCGCCGTCCCGATTCCGGCCGAGGCACCGGTGACGAGGGCGGCAGTCGAGGAGGTTGGGTTGGGAAGGCTCATGGCGGCTGTGCCGTGAGCCTACTTCTTTGGCGTTTGCGCGGTGCGCGAGGCGCTCCCCCCGAACGGGGGGAAGACGTTCACAACCCTGTATCGGTACCGGGTGCCGAGCGTAGGTTGAGGTGGATGGATACGTCACCGACCACCGCGATCCTGTTCCCCGGTCAGGGGAGCCAGACGTCCGACATGCGCGAGCTCGTGGCCCGGGTTAGGCCCGAGCTGCTGGAGCTCGTCACCGAAGCCGTCGGCGAAGACCCGTTCCCCCGTGCCGACGAGGGCACCAACTTCGCCCAGCCGGCGATCTTCTGCGCCAGTCTGGCCGGCTGGGCGGCGATGGACCGCCCGGCGGCCGAGCTGATGGCCGGGCATTCGCTGGGAGAGCTCGGAGCGCTCGTCGCCGCCGGCGCGCTGGACGAGGCCGAGGCCGTCAAGCTCGTCGCCCTCCGGGGCCGGCTGATGTACGAGGCCGGCCTGCGCTCGGGCAAGGGCAGCATGATCGCCGTCCTGGGCTCGGGTGCCTCCGACCACGCCGCGGAGCTTGCCAACGCCCACGACCTCACGGTCGCCAATGACAACTCACCCCAGCAGGTGGTTCTCTCCGGGCCGGCGCCGAACCTTCCCGCGGCCATGCAGTCCGCCAAGGAGCTGGGGCTGCGGGCGATGGAGCTCGACGTCACCGGCGCATTTCACTCGCCGATGATGGCCGCGGCGGTTCCCGAGTTCGCACAAGCGCTCCAGCGCACGACCTTCTCCACGCCCCGGGCGACAGTCATCTCCGCGGTCACCGCCGAGCCGTTTGCGGATCCCGCTCGCGAGCTCGCCGACGCGCTGACGATGCCGGTGCGCTGGCGGGAAGTCATGCTCGTGCTGCACGACCGTGGAGCGCAGCGGTTCGTCGACGTCGGCCCCGGACGCATTCTCAGTGGGCTGGCCAAGCGCACCCTCACCGGAGTGGAGC
>JBAPXO010000300.1:0-3290 GCA_049284255.1 Solirubrobacteraceae bacterium
CAGCCTGTCCGGCGCCCGTGGTGCTGACGTCGTAGGAGCCGTTGCCGCGCACGTCCGCGCCCACGACCGCCTCGGCCAGCTTGGGGATCTCGCGCAGGATGCGCTCGAGCATCTTCTCCTCGTCGGCCCGAATCTCTGCGGCCAAGTCGGCGGTCTGCTTGTCACCGACCGACCGTGCGAGCCGCTCGAGCGCCGTGTAGGTGGCGATCTCCAGGGCCTCGGTTGCGCACGCGTCCTTGGCGTTCTTGAGGACCTTCTCCTCACCCCCGCTGCCCCGCAGCAGATCGAGGGGCGTCTTGCCGAACGCGAGCATCTGGCCGGCGATCTCCTCCCACAAACCGATCAGAATCGGAATCGGGTTGGGGCGAGAATCGTTGATCTCCTTCACTCGGTCGGCGATCCGCTCCGAATGCCGGCGGGTTTCGTTGAGGTGGCGCTCCAGCGCTGAGCGATATGCGCCGGTCGGGGTCATCGCGATCTGCGACTGAAGCACACGAACCAGCGCATCCTCGCTGGCGCGCGCCTCGACCAGATATTGCGTGACCTTCTGTTCAGAAGCTTTCATGGGCAGTCCAATCCGGGAGTAATGGTGGAGTCCTTCGAAACACGGCGCGCCGGGCAGTCAAACTGCAAGCAAGGCACGCCCTACAGACTCGCTACCCCCGCGAGCACGCCGTACACGGACATCCGTTCCCGGGAGTGTGTGCTCGGTCACACGAGCGTCGGCCCCTCCGGCGGGCGCCCTGGAGCGAGCGCCCCGTCAGCGCAGGCGGAAGAAGATGTGCTTGCGCGCGGTATTGCGGGTGGTGAGACCCCGCGTGTTCGTGGCGTGCGCCCACACGAAGTAAACGCCCTTCGGGAACCTCCGCAGTTTCCGGTAGGTCCACCGCTTGGTGCCACGAGCACGCACGAAGTCACGCGGCTTGCAGCTCGTGACGCGGGCGAACGTGCCCTTGGCGGTCAAGAAACGGCAGCGGCTGTGTCCGCGGATCGAGCGTGCCAGCGAGACGGCGACCTTGCGGACCCGGCCGTTGCAGCCACGATTGTTGGAGGAGCCGTGGGCGTAGAGCTGCTTGGCGGTGATACGGGCGTGCGCGTGAACCACTGGGCCGCCGACGTTGCAGTCCTTGCCGAATGGATAGCCGCCCCCGAAGGTCTTGGAGCCGCTGGCCGATCCGCTGGCGGCGCCGCCGACGACGACCTCCTCGCCGATCGAATCGGCGCGTCCACCGTCCACCGAGATGGCGCCGAACTGATCGGAGCTGTCGGTGGTCTCTGCCAGCGCGCTGGCGTCGAGCTGATCAAAGGCCTGGGGCACGGTCAGCACCGAGCCCAGCGTCGGCGAGCCGACCTCCTTGGCCGGCACCTTGATGGTGATCGTGTGCGTGGCCGAGTTGAGGCTGCCGGTGGCCGCGCTGCTCGAGGCGTCGTTGTAGCCGTAGGTGCTCGACGTCCCGTAGGTGCCGGTGTTACCCGAGGTGTAGGTGAAGCTGCCGGTTTGGGACTGCGATGCCTTGGCGTAATAGACCTTGCCGCCGTACTGCCAGGCGACGTAGAAGTCATTGCCGTTGGGGGCGTCAGCGGGGGGCGTGGAGCCGATCGAGGGACCCGTGAGGGTCGCGATGACCGTCGCGCCATTGCTCGAGGTCGTCAGGGTGGCGCGCGTGAGGTCAAGCGACGGCTGGTTGCCGTTGCTGACGTCGACGGGGTCGGTGGCGTTCCCGGTCGGGCTGGTCATCGACGCCGTCGTGACATCGACCGCGGGCTTCTCGCCGGCGCCGGCGGCCTTCGCGGCCGACGTCCTGCCGTCGACGTCCTGGGTGAAGTTGGCGACGTTCAGCGCACCCCAGCCACTGGCGTAGTCCCATCCCGGCCCGGGCTGGTAGGCGCCGTTCCCGGCCCCGAACTCGGAGTCGGTGACGTCGAAGAAGTCACGCTCGTAGACCGGGGCCGAGCACGGGCTGGAGGTGCAGGCGTCGGCGCCACTGGCCTGCCTGTAGATGACCGGGTTGGCGAAGCCGAGGCCTCCGGCGGACTGCACCGACGACGACGCGGCGGCCTGCACACGCGCCCACTGCCCGGTCATGAGCGGACTGGAGAGACTCGTGCCGCCCTCGCTGGAGGGCTCTCCGTCGATGTAGATGAAGTACCCGTCGCCGGTGATGTTGCCCGAGAGGTCGCCTATATCGGGCACGCCGCGACACGTGGGCGCGGATGTCGGCAGGTACAGGCCGCCGGTGGGAGTGCTCACGCACGGCAGGTCGATGTTCTTCACGCCCTGCTGGTAGGAGGGCTCGGGGATGAAGTGGCTGCTGCCGCCGCCCGAGTAGGTCCAGGAGGTCTCGGCGCTGCGCTGCGCCGCCGTCGGATACGTCGTCCCTTTGGAGGAGACCACCGTCCCGCCGACGCACACGGCGTACTGGCTGTCGCAGGGGTACCCGACGAACGGCACGGGCTGAATCACCACGCCGTTGCCGGCCCCGACGATGGGCGCCACGAGCTCGGGGCAGCCCGACCCGGTGTCCCCGGCCGAGGCAAACAGCGTGCGGCCCTCCATCGCGGCCTGGCGCAGGATCGGGTCACCCATCGCCTGTAGCTCGTCGCCGAGCTCGGTGCCGTAGGGCTGCTGGGCAAGCGGACCCGTGATGGGATTGGTCGGATTGGCCTCACACTCGCCGAAGCTCGCGTTCATCTGACGGGGACCGTTGGGGTCGTTGGCCCACGAGTTGAAGTCCTGGAAGATGTCAGCGTCAAACAGCGTCTTGGCGAAGTAGAAGTCGAGGTCTGAGAGGTCGGGAGCCATGCCCGTGGAGGACTGGGAGTCCAGGTACCACTCGATCGCGCCCGTGTTGTCGCCGTAGGCCGAGTCGGGGCCGCCCTCGGTGTGCACCACGTGGACGGGCACCTTGGGCAGGCCCATCGCGGCCTCGAAGAGCCGCAGCTGGTCGACGACGCTGGAGGTCTCCCCTTCGCCGAAGATCCCGAGCGTCTGGCCCTGGCCAAGCGACGCTGACGACTTCTGGACGGCGGTCGGCGAGCTCGTGCCGTTTGCCTTGGTCAGCGACGCGGCGCCCGGGTCGTCGTATATGCCCCACAGCTCCTGGGCGGTGAACTCGTTCTCGTCGCCCGCCTGAGGGCCGATCGCTTTCGCGGCCGCGATCGCGCCATGCGCGCGCTCCTTGCGGGCGACGGCGGCCAGGCGCTTGAGCTCATGGCCGTGCAGCTGCTGGAGCGTGAAGCGGTTGATCGTGTCCAGTCCGGCGATCCCGGCGACAGGCAGCGACGTCGGC
>JBAPXO010000301.1:0-3639 GCA_049284255.1 Solirubrobacteraceae bacterium
CGAACAGAGCCTCCAGGCGCCGTCCGTACTTGACCGTCCGGGCGTGCCATCCCGCGGCCTCGAACATCCGCCGCAGGCGGTCGGCGGCGATGTCGGGAACGATGCGGTCCAGCGACTGGCGGTTGACGTCGACGATCCAGAGCACTTCGCCGAGCTGCGAGACCACGGGGTCGAGGATCGCCTCCCAGCAGGCGCCCTCGTCGAGCTCGGCGTCACCGACGAGCGCGACCTGACGGCCTCCCTGGGCGACCTCGAAGTGCCCGGCCACGTAGCGGTGGGCGAGTGCGCTCCAGATCGGGGCGGTTGCCCCGATCCCGACCGAGCCCGTGGAAAAGTCGGCGGGCACGGGGTCTTTCAGTCGGCTGGGGTAGCTCTGCAGTCCCCCGAACTCGCGCAGGGTCGTGAGGTAGCGCTCGTCGAGCTCGCCCAGGAGGTATTCGATGGAGTGGAGGACCGGCGACGCGTGGGGCTTGACCGACACTCGGTCGGGGCCCCTCAGGTGCGCGAAGTACAGCGCGGTCATGATCGAGACCGCCGAGGCGGACGAGGCCTGGTGCCCACCTACCTTGACCCCGGAAGGGGTATCCCTGACGTTGTTGGCGTGGTGGATGATCGATGTGGCCAGCCATAGGACCCGCCGTTGGACGGCGTCCAGGACCTCCAGGTCGACCCCGACGTCCACCCCGGTCCGGTCCGATGTTCCCGGAAGGCTCATCCGCTCCGAGGCCGCGAGATGCTCACCCGAGCAAGTATGGATGATCTATGATCGAGACGCAACGCCGCCACCGCTCGCCGAGGAGATGCTGTGCCGTCCATCGATCTCTACTGGTCTCCTGGGTCGTGCGCCCGGATCCCGTTCGTCGCCTTGGAGGAGACCGGCGCACCGTTCACGGTCCATGTTGTCAATCGCTACATCGGCGAGCACCAGACGCCCGAGTACCGTGCGCTGAACCCCAAGGAGAAGGTCCCGACTGTCGTCATCGACGGCTGGGTGATCACCGAGAACCCGGTGATCCAGACGGTGCTCGCCCGCACCTTTCCCGAGGCGCACCTGCTGCCCACCGACGACGAGCGCCGGGTCACCGACGCGCTCTCGACGATGGCCTGGTTTGCCAGCGGACTTCAGCCCGCGGTGGCGCGCCAGCGCTTCCCGGGGGTGTTCTCAGACGACGAGGAGAGCTGGGAACGCATCCGGGCCCTCGCGCGCAAGGAGCTCGAGAAGGGGTTCGCGATCCTCGAGGACCGCCTGGATTCCCGGGAGTGGCTGTTCGGGGCCTGGACGATCGTCGACGCCTACATGCTGTGGCTGTGGTTCAGGGCCGTGGGGTCGGGCATGGGCACGACGCCGTTTCCGCGGTGCGCCGATCACGCACGACGCACCGAGGCGCGCCCCAGCGTCTCCCGAGTGCTGGATCGCGAAGAGCTCGAGTTCGCCCGCTTTCAGGAGGCCGGCACGGTGCCCGACCGCATCCCCCCGTTCCAGGTCGGCCGCACCCCGGCACCGGTCGCGAGCCCCGTCGAGCCGGGATGAACACGGCGGACGAACCGACGCGTGGGCGAACGCCGCTCATCGACGTCCACTCGCACTTCGTGACCGACGGTTACATCGACGCCGCCAAGGCGGGCGGGCACCTCGATCCTGACGGTATGCCGGGCTTTCCTTCCTGGGACGCCGAGACTCACCTCAAGCTCATGGACGAGTGGGGGATCCGCACCTCGATGCTCTCGATCTCGTCGCCCGGCGTGCACTTCGGAGACGATCAGGCGGCGCGCGCGCTGGCTCGTCAGGTCAACGACTTCGGGGCACGGGTCGCCCGTGAGCATCGAGGTCGCTTCGGTCATTTTGCGTCGTTGCCGCTGCCCGACGTGCCGGGCTCGCTGGAGGCGCTCGGCTATGCCCTGGATGAGCTGGGCAGTCGCGGCTTGACCTTCGAGACCAACGCCCATGGCGTCTATCTGGGAGACGAGCGCTATGAGCCGCTGTGGGCCGAGCTTCATCGCCGCCGCGCGGTGGTGTTCGTGCACCCGACGTCCCCGCGGTGCGCCGAGGCGGTGTCGCTCGGGCGGCCGCGTCCAATGCTCGAGTTCATCTTCGACACGACCCGAGCGGTTTCCGACCTCGTCTTCAGCGGGGTGCTGACCCGCCACCCCGGCATCCAGTGGATCTTCACCCACGGCGGCGGGACACTGCCGCTTTTGGCCGACCGCATCGAGCTCTTTCGAACGGTCTTCACGGGAGCCGGCGCCGATACCCCAACCACGCAGCAAGAGGTCGCTCGCCTGTGGTTTGACATGGCGGGAACGCCGTTTCCCAATCAGGTCCCCGCACTGGTCAGGGCGTTCGGCTCCGACCGCCTGCTCTACGGCAGCGACTACTGCTGGACGCCGGCGCCCGCGACCACCGCCCAGGTGCAGTCCGTCGACGCCGCTCAGCAGCCCGAGGTCGAAACCTGGCGCGAGCTGACGACCCGCAACGCCCTGAGGCTGTTCCCCGGGCTCTACCCCGAGGCGGCCTCCACGACAAGGAGAGGCCACGCATGAGGTTCATCGCCCTGGAGGAGCACACCCTGCCCGCGGACATCGCGGCCGAGGCGGGCATCGATCCCGCGCTCTTCTGGGGGCTGACCGACGCCCTCGATGACGTTGATGACAAGCGGCTCGGGGTCATGGACGCGGCCGGCGTCGACGTCCAGATCCTGTCGGTCCCCAACGCTGCCATCCAGACGCTCGGCGCCGACAAGGCGACCGCGCTCTCCCGGGAGCTCAATGACCGCATGGCCGCGGCGGTCACCGCTCATCCCGACCGCTACCGCGCCTTCGCTTCGCTGCCGGTGTGCGCTCCCCAGGCCGCCGCCGACGAGCTCACCCGCTGCATCCGGGAGCTCGGCTTCGTCGGCGCCCTGATCGCCGGCCAGACCAACGGGGTGTTCCTTGACGATCCTTCTATGGCGCCGCTTCTCGCCGCCGCCGAGCAGCTCGAAGTGCCGATCTACCTGCACCCCGCTCCACCGCCCAAGCCGGTGTTCGACACGTACTACTCCGGGCTGGAGCCCGAGATCGCAGCCCGGCTCTCGACGTCGGGTTGGGGCTGGCACGTAGAGACCGGGATGCACATCCTGCGCATGGTGGTCAGCGGGACCTTCGAGCGCTTCCCGGGCCTGCAGGTGATCGTCGGTCACATGGGCGAGAACCTGCCGTTTTCGCTGGCGCGCGCCGACGAGCAGCTGAGCTCTCTGACCGGGCTGTCGAGCTCGGTGGCCGACACCATCCACGAGCACCTTTGGGTGACGACCTGCGGGTACACCACCGACGCACCGCTCCTGTGCGCCCTGATGGTGATGGGTGCCGACCGGATCATGTTCTCGGTCGACTATCCGTTCTCGGACAGCACGGAGGCCACAAGGTTCCTGCGCGAGGCGCCGCTCAGCCCGGCTGACGTGGAGAAGATCGCTCACGAAAACGCCGAGCGTCTCCTGGGGGTGTGACGCTTGGCGGGTCGCCAGAACGGTCCGCAGCATGATCTATCATCGATCCGGATTACCGCGTGGCCACCAAGACCGGCATAGCCCCCATCTCCCCGACCACGCAGTCGCTCGTGGACCGGGTCAGCCACGCAGTGCGCCGAGCAATTCTCGAGGG
>JBAPXO010000302.1:0-2562 GCA_049284255.1 Solirubrobacteraceae bacterium
GAGTCGGCCCGAGCTGGCCAGAGTGACCGGGCTCTCTCGTGCCACCGTCTCGTCCCTAGTCGTCGACATGATCGCGGCCGGGCTCGTGTGCGAGGAGAACGGCCCAGCTGAGCCAGAGAACCGCTCGATGGGGCGACCTGCCCAGCCGCTGTCGCTGAGCCGGTCCGCTGCCTACGCGGTCGGTGCCGATATCGGTCACAACCACGTACGGGTCGCCTTGTACGACCTCCATGGCTCGCCGGTCTGGGATCAGGCCGAGGTGAAGGAGGTCGACACAGCGCCGCAGGAGACCCTTGACCTCGCCGCGGATCTGATCGAACGTGCCCTGCGTGAATGCCTCGTCCCGCGGGAGCGGGTCCTCGGACTTGGCGCGGACATCGCGTCACCGGTCAGAAGCGACGGCGCGCTGGTGGCCGACGGGATCATGTCGGGCTGGGTCGGCATCCGCCCGGGCGAGGAGCTCGAACGGCGCACTGGCCTTGCCACGCAGTTGATCAATGACGCCAACGCAGGGGCGCTCGCCGAGCACCGTTACGGCGCCGGCCGCGGTACTGACGACATGATTTATGTACGGCTATCGGCTGGGATCGGGGCAGGCATCATCACGGCCGACCGACTCTTGCTTGGAACGGGCGGCCTCGCCGGCGAGATCGGCCACGTGCCCGTTGCCCAAGCGGGTCGTGTCTGCCGCTGCGGCAACCGCGGCTGCCTGGAGACCGTCGCAAGCCCGGTCGCGATCGCCAGACTGCTACAGGACAGCTGGGGCCGCGCGGTCACGCCCGACGACCTCCCGCGCTTGCTCGCAGGCAAAAGCGCGGGAGCACTGCGCGTGGTCGAGGATGCCGCCGAGGCAGTCGGGCGCACCCTGGCCGGGATGGTCACGCTCTTCAACCCGCAGATGATCGTCATCGGCGGCGACCTCGCAGTGGCCGGCGACCGAATCACCGGACCAATTTCTCGCACCATAGCCCGCTACGCGCTGCCATCGGCCGTCCCCCAAGTGACGATCGTCACCGGGGAGCTCGGCTCAAGCGCCGAGGTCCGCGGCGCCGCGAGCAGAGTGCTCGCCCGCGCTCCGCGGAGTCTGGCGATCATGAGCAGTGCTGACTCGATCGACGCGCCCAATTAACCACGGAGTACCGGATGGCACGGTTTCCCATATCTCCAGCGGTAAGGCATGTCTTTCAGGTCAACCACTCCTCAGCCGAGCGGGTCGGGCACCTGATCCGCCATGGCGGCGTCCCGCAGCTTTTTGGTGTCCTGCCCAAGCAGCGGCTGGCCGTGGCCGAAGCACACGGCGTCGACGTCTATGGCGGAGAATCGCCGGAAGGACGCGCGGGCCTTGGGCCGGTCGTGATTGAAGGGGCCGAGGATGACGTAGCCCTGGTTTTCGGTGGCCACGTCGCCGGTGAACAGCGCGCCGGCCTCGTGAAAGTGCAGGGCGATGCTCCCGTCGGTGTGGCCCGGCACCGAGATGACGCTTGCCCCGAGTTCGGCCAGGACCTCGTCGTCGGCGAGCTCGCGGTCCACGCGCGAAGGCGCCGCGTCCGGGATGGAGCCGGAGATCTGCGCGTAGAGCCCCTCTTCGGCATGGGTCAGGTGCGGGAAGGAGCCGTGGGTGTCGCCGCGGATGATGGGGGCGTCGGCTCGGTGGGCCCATACTGTCACGTTCGGCCAGGTGCTGATCTCGGCGGCCGAGCCCGCGTGGTCGGGATGCCAGTGCGTCAGAAGCACGTGGGTCAGCGCATCCCGGTCCAGGCCCCAGTCCCTGAGTGCGGCCGCGACCGAGTCGCCTTGCCCGGCGATTCCGGTGTCGACCAGGACGGCTTCAGATCCCCGGCGCAGCAGGTAGGCCTGACCGGGCCCGTCGTCCAGCACCATCCGCAGGTCGGGGCGCAACTCGACCATCTTCATGCGATTACCTCGTTTCCTTGCAAGTCAACGGCAGGAGCCTGGCGAGACTGCCGGATAACCCAGTCTGGCGCGGGCGGCGCCAGAAAGACTTACAGGTGTTAGCTTACATCAGTAAGCCGAGATGTAAAGTGGTGTCATGGTGAACGCGGAAGCACCCCAGGCCCGGGCGCGCAACCCAAGAGGGTCGGGTGCTCAGCTCCGGGCCGAGATCATCCACGGCGCCGGGCTAATCCTCGACGAGACGGGAAGCGCGGACGCCGTCACCCTGCGTGCCATCGCCCGCCGCATCGCCATTGCCGCACCCTCGATCTACGCGCACTTCGCAAACCGCGAAGCGATCCTCACCGCCCTGGTCGAAGACGGCTTCCGTGACCTCAGAAACGCCATCCACTCTGCCACCAGCGGCGTGGATGACCCTGTCCAGCGCCTAAGGGCCACCTGCCAGACGTACCTGGAGTTCGCTGACCGCCACCCGCAGCGCTACCGGCTGATGTTCGCCACCCGCCACCTCGGCCCGGAACCAGGCGGCTATGACACCGCCGCGGGAGCAGAGACGTTTCACGTCCTCGTCGGCGCGATCAGCGACTGTGCCACCGCGGGAAGCCCGATCAGCGTAGATCCGTTCTTCGGCGCGACCACGGTGTGGAT
>JBAPXO010000303.1:0-4737 GCA_049284255.1 Solirubrobacteraceae bacterium
CGCGACGGCATGCAGGGGGAGGGGATGTCGCTCTCGGCCGACGAGAAGCTGCGCGTCGCCCACCGGCTCGACGAGCTCGGCATCGACCTGATCGAAGCCGGGTTCCCGACCTCCAATCCCAAGGAGCTCGAGCTGTTTGAGCTCCTGTGCGGCGAGACCTTCGAGCACGCGGAGATCGCCGCCTTCGGCATGACGCGCCGGCGAGGGATCGCCGCCGACGCCGATCCGGCGCTGCGCGTGCTCGCCGACTGCTTTGCCCCGGTTTGCACGCTCGTGGGGAAGACGTGGGCGCTGCACCTGGACAAGGTGGTGCGCGTCGACCGGGAGGAGAACCTGCGGATGATCGCCAGCTCGGTGGCCTTCCTGACCGGCCACGGAAAGCGCGTGATCTACGACGCCGAGCACTTCTTCGACGGATACGCCAATGACCGCCTGTACGCCCTGGAATGCCTGCGCGCCGCCGCGCAGGCCGGAGCGGAAACGCTGGTGTGCTGTGACACCAATGGCGGAACCCTCCCAAACGCGATCGCCGCCGCCATGGCCGACGTGGTCGCGGAGCTGGCTGCTTCGCACGGCGTCCGGATCGGAATCCACACCCACGATGACGCCGGCTGCGGAGTGGCCAACGCCCTGGCCGGCGTGCAGGCCGGGGCCACCCAGGTGCAAGGCACACTCAACGGCTACGGCGAGCGCTGCGGAAACGCCAACCTGGTGACGATCATCCCCAACCTCCAGCTCAAGCTCGGCTACGACTGCCTGACCGAGACCCAGCTGAGCTCGCTGACCTCGACGGCCAACTACGTCGCCGAGCTGCTCAACTTCACCCCGGATCCCGACTCGCCGTATGTGGGGCGAAACGCGTTCGCTCACAAGGGGGGGATGCACGTCGCCGGGGTCAGCGCCGATCCGGCGACCTTCGAGCACATCGATCCCGAGATCGTCGGCAACCGGCGCGACCTGCTGATCTCGGAGCTTTCGGGGAAGGGGACGGTCCAAGCCCGTGCCTCGGAAGCGGGTATCGAGCTCGACGACGCCGCGGCAGCGCAGGTGGTCGACCGCGTCAAGGAGCTCGAGCATCTCGGGTATCACTACGAGGCCGCCGACGGCTCATTCGAGCTCCTGCTGCGCAAGCAGACCGGTGAATACGAGCCGCTGTTCACGCTCGAGCACTGGCGGGTGATCGTCGAGATGGGTCCGCAGGGCCACGTCGAGACCGAGGCCACGATCAAGATCTGGATCGATGGCGAGCGCTATGTGCGCACCGCCGAGGGCAATGGACCCGTGCACGCACTGGACCGGGCGCTGCGCGAGGCGATCGGCAACATCCACCCGCATCTGGCAGACATCGCGCTCGAGAACTTCAAGGTCCGCCTGCTCGACGAGACCAAGGGCGGGACGGCTTCGGTGACCCGCGTGCTCATCGACTCCACCGACGGCGAGAACGTCTGGGGTTCGATCGGGGTCTCGGAGAACGTGATCGTCGCCTCGTGGGAGGCGCTGCTCGATTCGCTGGAGTACGCGATGCAGCCGCGCTCGGTAGCCGGCGACGGCAGCGGCGCAGCGGGTTCGGACGGGGCCACGGCTAGGCCCATCAGGCCCGCGAGCTCCGCGCCCCGGACGTGAGCGAGCCGATCCCGCTCGCGCGCCCCGTGATCGGCGGGGAGGAGGAGGCGCGGGTGCTCGAGGTCCTGCGCTCCGGTCAGCTCTCGCTGGGGTCTCGGCTACCGGAGTTTGAGCGGATCTTCGCGCAGCAGGTTGGGGCGGCGCACGCGTCCGCGGTGTCGAGCGGCACCGCGGGGCTCCACCTCGCCCTGCGAGCGGTCGGGGTGACCGATGGCGACGAGGTTGTGACGACCCCGTTCTCGTTCGTGGCGTCCGCCAACGTGGCCGTGTTCGAGCGCGCGCGGCCGGTGTTTGCCGATATCGATCCGGTGACGCTGAATCTGGATCCCGCGGCGGCCGCGGCGGCCGTGACCGATCGGACGGCCGCGCTCCTGCCGGTGCACGTGTTCGGCTATCCCGCCGACATCGCGGCCTTTGAGCAGTCGGGAGTGCCGATCGTCGAGGACGCCTGCGAGGCCCTGGGAGCCGTCTACGCCGACGGCGGGCCCGTTGGTGGACGGGGACATCCCGCGGTCTTCGGCTTCTACGCCAACAAACAATTGACGACGGGCGAGGGCGGGATGGTGACGATGGGCGAGAGCGCGCTCAAGGAGCGGATCGACTCCGAGCGAAACCAAGGCCGCGCTCCGAACATGGATTGGCTTGACCACGACCGGCTGGGCTTCAACTACCGCCTCTCGGACATCGCTTGCGCCTTGGGTCTGGCCCAGCTGCAGCGCCTGGAGGAGATGCTGGCTGGTCGCGCCCGGGTGGCCGCGCTCTACGGTGAGGCGCTCGCCGACCTCGAAGGCGTGGACCTGCCATGCCTGGACTCCGGCGGCGCGCGGCGGGGCTGGTTCGTGTACGTCATCCAGCTCCCGCGCGGCGTCGATCGTGATGACACCATCCGCGCGCTCGCCCAGCACGAGATCCCGTCCAAGCCGTACTTCCCGGCGATCCACCTCATGACCTACTACCGAGAGCAGTTCGGCCATCGCGAGGGTGAATTCCCGGTGTGCGAGGACGTGGCGGCGCGCTCGATCGCGCTGCCCTTCTTCCCGGGGATGACCGAGGGCCAGGTCGGCCGGGTGGCGGCCGCGCTGCGTGACGTGCTCACGGATCGAGCGCGGCCATAATGCCTGCCATCTCGCGCTTTGCCGAACCCCAGGACGAGAACTTCCGCGCGCTCAACGACTCGATCGGATTCGACTGGCGGCTGAGCCCCTATGACGTCGATCAGTCGGTGGCCCACGCCGCGATGCTGGCCGCCCGGGGCATCATCTCCGACGCCGACCGAATCGAGCTCCAGCGCGGGCTCGCCGAGGTCCGCCGCGAGCTCGGCGATGGCTCGTTCACATTTGCCGACGGCGACGAGGACATTCACATGGCGATCGAGCGCCGCCTGACCGAGATCGTCGGACCGGTCGGCGGAAAGCTCCACACCGCCCGCTCGCGCAACGATCAGATCGCCACCGACGTCGCCATGTTCGTCCGCGCTCACGCCCACGGCGCGATCGAGCGGATCGTCACTCTGGCGCAGACGCTGGTCGAGCAGGCCGAGAGTCACCTCGATTGGCCGATGCCCGGCTATACGCACCTTCAGCGTGCTCAGCCGGTCTACCTCAGCCATCACCTGCTCGCCTACGTCTGGATGCTGGTCCGCGACCGTGAGCGCTTCGAGGGCGTGCTCGGGGCCACTCGCAAGCTGCCGCTGGGCGCGGGGGCGCTCGCCGGGGTCAACTTCGACACCGATCGGGCCTCGGTGGCCGCCGAGCTCGGCTTCACGGGCGTGGTCGAGAACTCGATCGACGCCGTCTCCAACCGCGACTTCGTCCTGGACTACATGTCCGCGGCCGCGACCTGCGCCACCCATCTATCGCGGCTGGGGGCGGAGATCGTGCTCTGGTCCTCACAGGAGTTCGGGTTCTGCGAGGTCTCCGACGCCTGGGCGTCGGGATCCTCGATCATGCCCCAGAAGAAGAACCCTGACGCCGCCGAGCTCTTGCGGGGCAAGGCTCCCCGGGTGGTCTCCAACCTGATGGCCCTGCAGGGCGTGATGCACGGCCTGCCGCTGACCTACAACAAGGACATGCAGGAGGACAAGGAACCGCTGTTTGACTCGTGCGACACCCTCGAGCTGTGCCTGGAGGCCGCGCGGGGGATGATGGCGACGATCACTTTTGACCGGGAGCGCCTGGCGGCGGCCGCCACCGACGAGTTCCTGGCCGCCACCGACATCGCCGACCTGCTCGTGCGCCGAGGCGTTCCCTTCCGGGAGGCCCACGGGGTGGTGGCCGGGCTGGTGCGCCGCGCCCTAGCGGACGGGCGGACGCTCTCGGAGCTGACTCCGGGGGAGCTGGTCGAGCAGTCTCCGCTGCTCGACGACGAGTTCTACCGGGTGCTCGACCAGGCGGCCTGGCTCGAGAGCAAGGTCTCCGAGGGCGCCACCAGCTTGGCTCGGGTGCGCGAGCAGCTGGAGCAGGCCCGTGCAGCGCTGAGGTGAGGCCCGCGTTCTATGACCGCCCCGTGCTCGAGGTCGCGCGCGACTTGATCGGGTGCGTGGTGACCCATGAAGACACCGCCGGGGTGATCGTGGAGACCGAGGCCTACCACGAGTCCGAGCCCGCCTCTCACGCCTTCGTCGGGCTCACCCCGCGGACCTCCACGCTCTTCGGGCCGCCCGGCCGGGCCTACGTCTACCGCTCCTACGGGGTCCATGCGCTCCTCAACGCCGTCTGCGAGCCGGTGGGGGTGGGGTCCGGGGTGCTGATCCGCGCTCTGGAGCCGCTCGAGGGTCTCGATCACATGCGCGACCGCCGCGGGCTCGAGCCGGTCAGGCTGCTGTGCGCGGGGCCGGGCCGGCTGACCCAGGCGCTCGGCATCGGGCTGGGCGACAACGGCTCGGACCTTTGGCGCGGCCCGATCGTGTTCTCGGCGCGGCCGGCGGCCTGGCGAGACGTCGAGATCGCCGTCGACCGGCGGATCGGGATCACCCGCGCGGTGGACCTGCCGTGGCGGTTCGTCGCCGCCGGAAGTCGCTATTTGTCCCGTGGCGTGAAGCGCGCAAGCGCAGCGGGGGTCTGAAAGGAGGCGCGTCCTGCGGTGGGCGCGTCCTGCGATGGCTCAGCCGCCGCC
>JBAPXO010000304.1:0-4926 GCA_049284255.1 Solirubrobacteraceae bacterium
GAAGGATCCCGTGTCGGCGGTCAGCGAGACCGCCGTCTCCTTGCCCGTCGATGTGAAGTGCCCGCGGTACCAGACATAGCCGTGGTCAAAGCCATAGTCCTGGGCGTAGAGCACGGGCCCTGAGCTGGGCTGGATTGGGTTGTCGGTGTCCGGGTGGTCGGCGACCGTCCACGCCGAGTCATCGAAGCTCGGCAGGCGCTCGGGTGACTCGAACTCAAATCGCCAGCCTCGGCTCAGCGAGGGCAGGCTCAGGCTCGATGGCGGACCGGGGAGCTGCGCCGCGAGGGCTCCACCGCTGGTCCGCCGGGTCGGCAACCGCCGGCCGTCCCAGCTCAGTTGTTGAACCGAGCTCGGCGCCCACACCGAGATCGGCCCAGCGGCCGAGGTGTCCCCGGTCAAGATGGCTCGGCGGCCGTCCACCGAGGCGGTGCGCACAAGCGAACCGCCCCGGGCGAGGACCGGGCCGCGGTCGGTGTGCTCCACCCAGAACTGGCTCGCAGTGCGGCTGTCGGCGAGCAGGAGCAGGAACCGCGACCGCGACCGCCTGCCGCCGATAGCCACCTGACTGAGTCCCTCGTGGCGGTAGCGCAAGCGCAGCACATGGGTTGAGGGATTCCAGTGGGCCGTGATCGGCGTCCCCGAGGGATCGGAGAGCACGCGCACGCTCGGCCGGTGGCGGAATGAGAGCGAGGTCTCCCCGGTGGCTCCGGCGTCGCCGTCGAGCAGCGCCACCTCACGAGAACCAATGCGTGCCTGGGTGATCAGCTCCGAGGTGGTGGAGATCAGGTGCTGGCCGCCGAAGCGAGCGTTGGAGACCAGGAACTTGGCCTGATGGCTCGGGACCGTCACCGTCTGGCCGGGCGCGTAGGGCAGCGAGGTCGTGACCGGGGAGGTCCCGTCGTTGCCGAGGTACAGGAAGGTGGCGCCGGTGACCGGGTTTCGCTCCTCGAAGGTCGTCAGTCCGGTCACCGTGGGTGCGGTGACCTGGTCGGTCATCGTCAGATCCGGCAGCGCCTGGGAGAGCTCGCCCGCGAGCTTGAGCTGTGGGTACTTAAACGACAGGGTGCCGGACTCGGAGATCGGCGACCCGTAGTCATAGGAGGTGTACATGAAGGGCGCCGGGTTAAAGCCCCAGTCGGTACCGCCGACCGTCATATAGATGCCCTGCATCGTCGCGCCCTGGCCCAGGTAGTACCTGTAGAAGGTGTTCTCGAAATTGGGCCCCGTCAGCCGGGCGCACGCCGGGTAGCCGACACCGCCCCAAGAGTCAAACGAGCCGCCCTGGTACTCGGGAACCGTCAGCGGGATCCCGGGCTCGTGGTCGGCGGTCAGCACCGGCGGGCTCTGGAACACGTTGGTATCCGAACAGTCAAACCCTTCCGGGTACTGGTCTGAGCCGATCAGGTCGGGGGCGTCGGGAGTGCCCGGGGCCCAGCCGTTGGCATACGAACCGACATCGTTGGTGTAGGTGGGGACGTCGATCCCGTAGCTCTTGGCCTGCGCCTCTAGGTTTCCGAAGTACGCCTCCCCGGTTGGGTCGGTGTAGCCGTACTCGTTTTCGATCTGGTACAGGATCACGTCGCCCCCGCGAGTGATCTGATGGGCGGCGATGATCGGGTCGACCTCGGACAGCCACTGGTCGGCGGCGGCCAGATATTGCGGATCGTTGGTTCGCGAGCCGGCGGGCTCGGAGGCCAGCCACCCGGCGAGCCCTCCCGCATCGGTCTCGGCGTTGATGTATGGGCCGGGGCGGGCGAGGACGTACAGCCCCACCCGCTGGGCGTCGTTGAGCAGCCGGTTGATGTCGCGCACTCCGCTGAAGTCGTATTTGCCCGGCGCGGCGGAGTGGTAGTCCCAATCGAAGTAGATGCTCACCGCGTTGAAGCCCGCGGCTTTCATCTCCTCCAGGCGGTCCATCCAGAGAGACGGCGACGGCAGCCGGTAGTAGTCAAACTCGCCGGCCCAGAGCAGCACCCGGCGACCGCCGATGATCACCGAGTAGCGGTCATACCTGACCTGTTGCGCGCGCCCGAGCAGGACGTGGCGGGGCGGCGCTACGGGCTGCGGCGTCACGGCCGCCGACGCCGGCGACGGGGCGCTCGTGCCCGCCGAGCTCGTCGCCGTGACCGTGAACGTGACCGGCTTGCCGTCGCTCAGCCCGGGAACGATCGCCCAGTCGTTGGGCACGTCGGCGGTCATCCGCTGACCCGTCGAGGCGACGACGGTGAACGAGCTGACCGGCGCCCCGTCGACGACCTGTGGGCTTTGCCAGCGCACGGTCGCTGACGAGGAGCCTGGAATGGCCGTCACGTCGGAGGGACTGCTGGCTCCGGAGTCGGCTCTCGCCGGCCCTGGGGTGAGCGTGAGCATCGCCAGCGCCGCGACCAGCGCCGCCAGGTAGGTGCTTGAACGTGTCATCGAGCCTCCCTCCGCGAGAATCCCGGCCCGGCCTGACGGGTACCCGTACGCGCACGCGACAAACGTCAGCGCGGTTAGGCAGGCAGTTCGCGGCGATCTTGACGGAATCTCTACGCCGAGAGGCGGATTCTTAGCGGCTGGTTGATACCGCCTCCACCAGCATGGAGGTGGTGTCTTATTCCGCTCACCCATCCGCCTCCGCCGGCTCTTCCGTCAGTGGCGATCGCCGTGCGATCGGCCTGCTCGGCGCGCCGTGGCGGCGACTGGCCCTGGTCGTGGCGGTCCACTCCAGGGCGATGGAGCTCGACCGGCTGCTCGCCGCCGGCGCGGCTTCCGAGCAAAGCCCGGCGATCGCCCAGCGTGCTCGGATGCTCACCGGCCGGCGCAGTCGCCGGCGGCTGGCCGCGGGTCTGACCCGAGCGCTGGTCAGCGCACGGTCCGACTGCTCCGGGTTCAGCGCCGCCGTGGCACCCGACGCGCGCGCGGTCCTGGCGGCGAGACCGGTGCTCAGGGCGCTCGAGCGCCGTCTGGGCGACGCCCGGCCGATCCGCGCCCAGGGGGCGGCCATGCTCTCGATCCTGCTCACCGACGGGACGAGCCCTTTGTACCGCGGGTCTGACCCGGGGGCACTGGGAAGCGAACTGCGTGCTGCCGCGAGCTCGCTGGACGCGATCGCCCGATGAGCCCCACGCCCACACGACGCAAGAGCCTCCACGAGGCGGCTCACACCCTCGAATCAGAAGTCAACGGCGACCCCGACCGAGCGCGCTCCTCATCGGCGGTCGCCCGGAACTTCAACGAGGCCGCTCACAAGCTCGGCTACTGGCCGGTACGCCCGGCGCCGGTGCCCGAGGGGACCGAGCCCTCAGAGACCCTGCGTGCCGCCTCGGCCGACGACCGTGACGTCGTCGCCCACGCCTCCCGCGCCGTGCTCGCGCTCGGCGCCCTGGGGATCGTCTATGGGGACATCGGCACCAGCCCGCTGTACACCGAGCAGGTCATCTTCACCGCCCATCACAAGGCCGCCACGACGAGCGCGGCCGGCGTCTACGGAGTCGTCTCGCTGATCTTCTGGGCGCTGACGATCGTCGTCTCGGTCAAGTACGCCGGGTTCATCATGCGCGCCCACAATCGCGGTGACGGCGGGATCATGGCCCTGACCTCGCTGGTCAGCCGGCGCAAGCTGCCGCACGCCGCCGTCCTGGTCACGCTCGGGATCTTCGGCGCCGGCCTGTTCTTCGGCGACGGGATGATCACCCCGGCGATCTCGGTGATCTCCGCCGTCGAAGGCCTCAACGTGGCCACCCCCAGCCTCACCCACCTCGTGGTGCCGATCGCGCTCGTGATCCTGCTCGCGCTCTTCCTCGCCCAGCGCTTTGGCACCGGGGCGGTGGGGTGGCTGTTCGGGCCGGTGATCCTGGTCTGGTTTGCCGCGATCGGGATCCTCGGAGCGCGAGAGGTGATCGCGCACCCCGGCGTGCTCCAGGGTCTCTCGCCGACCTGGGGCGTGCGGTTCATGGTCGACCACGGTGTCGCCGCCTTCCTCACCCTCGGCGGAGTCGTGCTGGCGGTCACGGGCGCCGAGGCCCTGTACGCCGACCGCGGGCACTTCGGCTCGGGACCGATCCGCTTCACGTGGTTCTCGATCGTGTTTCCGGCGGTGATCCTTTCTTACCTGGGGCAGGCGGCGCTCATCCACCAGCACCCGGCGACGATCGTCAACCCCTTCTACCTGCTGGTCCCCAAGGGCGGGCGGATCCCGATGGTGATCCTGGCCACCATGGCCACGGTGATCGCCTCCCAGGCGGCCATCACCGGGTCCTTCTCGGTCGCCAAGCAGGCCGTTCAGCTCGGCTTGCTGCCGCGGCTGAAGATCGTCCACACCTCGAGGCTCGAGGGCCAGATCTACGTCCCACTGATCAACTGGGCGCTGTGCATCGGGGTGGCCACGCTGGTGCTCTACTTCAAGCACTCCGCGCGCCTGGCCGACATCTACGGCGTCGCGGTCACCGGGACATTCATCCTCAACACGATCCTGTTCCTCGCGGTCGCGCGCTCGCTGTGGCGCACCCGGAAGTGGAAACTCGCCCTCCTCGGGGGGCTGCTGCTGACCGTCGAGGTCGCCTTCTTCAGCTCCAACCTGGCCAAGATCGCCCACGGTGCGTGGCTGTCGCTGGGGGTGGGCCTGGCGATCGCGTTCGTGATGATCACCTGGCGGCGCGGCAGCCAGATCCTGACCCGAAACCGGATCGAGAAGGAGGGGCCGCTCCCCGACTTCCTCGATGGCCTGGGCAAGGTGCAGCCGGCGCTGCGTCGTGTCCCGGGGACCGCGGTCTTCCTCAGCCCCCGCCGCGACACCACCCCGCTAGCCCTCCAAGCCGAGGTCGCCCACAACCACGTCTTGCACGAGAAGGTGCTGATCGTCTCGGTCGAGTACGTGAGCGTGCCCCACGTCGACGCCGACGACCAGCTGTGCGTGCAATGGCTGGGCCACGGCCTGTTCAAGAT
>JBAPXO010000305.1:0-1506 GCA_049284255.1 Solirubrobacteraceae bacterium
CCGTCTACCAGCGCGACACCTTCGAGATCCGAACGCCCGACAGTCGCTAGCATCGCCCCGCCACGGCGAGATAGCTCAGTTGGTAGAGCACACGACTGAAAATCGTGGTGTCCCGGGTTCAAGTCCCGGTCTCGCCATCGCTGTTGTTTGCAATCGTGCGAGACAGCCGCATCGACCCTCGGCACGGTGAGCGAGGACGAAGCCCTAGCCCCCTCGTCGGCGTGGCTCGTGTCAGACGCGGGCCTGTTGGAAAAAGCCGTCGCCGCCGGCGCCCGCGACGCTGTCGACTTCGATCAGGACCGCCACGCCTTTGCGTTCGGGGTCCTGCTTGCGCTCGCCCTCGATGATCGCTGACCACACCTCGTCGTTCAGTTCGGGCGCGACACGGGCGCGCCCCTCGATGGATAGGAACATGGGTCCGGGTCCGTCCGGTCCGCCGTAGTAGACCAGCGAGACTCGCGGGCGCTCGGCGATCGCCTCTACCAGGCCGCTGTCGCGTTTGCGGGCCCACAGTGCCAGTTCGGTCGGGCCGTGAACGTGGGTGCTGCCGCGAAACGAGACCCCCGGGCTGAGGTCGGCCCGTACGTAGGCGAGCGCGAGGGTCGCTCCGCGCAGCGCAGCACCGTCGATGGCAGCGGCGATATCGCCGGTGAGGTCAAGGGGATCGGGCATCGGTTGAAGTCTCCTGTCGGTTTACGTCTCGCCTCACGTCGACCGCGCGGCGACCTAGAGCCCTTGACCATATAGAAAGCTCAATGATCGAGACAGCTATAGTGTCTCGAGATGGCCGCCGACGCCGCCCAGGCTCCCGCGCGCGCTTCCGACGGAGTGCTTGCTGAGCGGCGCTCGAGTCCCGGGCTGTTGCTGGCGCTGCTCGGACATGTGGCGATGCGGCGTCTCCGCGAGGCGCATACGGCACACAATCTGTCGCCGCGTCAATTTCACCTGCTCGGGTTGCTGCATGACGGTGAAGCAGTCGGTCAATCTGAGCTCGGGCAGATCATGCAGATTGATCCGAGCATCCTGGTGACGATGCTCAACCCGCTGGAGGCGGATGGCCTCATCTCTCGTGAGCGTGCTCCCGAGGATCGCCGTCGTCACCTGGTCGCTCTCACCCCGGCCGGTGAGCAGCACCTCCGACGGGCCGCCGAGGCCCAGCGCGAGGCCGAGGATGGGCTGTTCGCCGGCCTAGACGATGAGGAGCGCGAACAGCTGCGCCAGCTGTTGCTGGCCGTGCAAAACGAGCTCGTCCAGGAATCTTCCTGCCCCGCCGTCTCGCCGAGCGAGGCATGCAACCGGTCTCCCGGAGGCCCCCATGCCTGCTGAGCAGCAGCTGCTGGAGCTGCTCGCCGCTCGTCAGACCAGCGGGAATCTCGCTCCGTCCGACCAGGACGACGACTGAGTTCCTAACCCGAAGGAGATCCCGGACGTATGAACCCACGAGGCCTGTCTGCCCGTTCCCTGATCCTCATGGCCGAAGACGATGAGGACGACCGCGTCTTGGTG
>JBAPXO010000306.1:0-2086 GCA_049284255.1 Solirubrobacteraceae bacterium
TCCATCGCCGACGCCACGTTCAGCAGGGCCTGGCCGTCGCCGGCAGCCAGAGCTGCGCAGTGCGCGGCGTAGGCGGCAGTCAGGGGGGCGTCGGTGGCCTGCGCGAACGCCTGCAGCCGCCTGATCACGGCCCGCGGCGGCCGGCCCGCACGCAGCGCCTCGTAGCAGAGCCGGCCGGCGAACACCGGCATCTCGCTGAGACGATCGGCGGCCTTGACAAACATGTCCTGGGCACCCGCTGGGTCCCCGAGCGCATTCACCGCCCACGCCTGGGCGCGAACGATGTAAGGCAGCTGGTTGGGGAGCGGGTCGTGTCCCCCGAGCGCCTGTAGGCAGCGCTCCAGTGTCGGCTTGATCGCTTCGAGCTCCCCCGTGAAGCAGGCCACGCCGACGCGCATCGAGTAGGTGATCGCCAGTAGCCCGAGCGAGTCTCGGCGCTCGAGCTGGACCTCGGCCTCGACCAGCCAGCGACGGGCGTCGGCAAAGCGCCCCTGGGAGAAGCGCAGACCACCCAGGGCGAGCGCACCACGACCGGCGGCAGCCCGGTCCCCCAGCCGCACGCCGTCTGAGAGCGCGGCTGTCGCCCAGGTGTCGAGCTCTGACCACCCCAGGCCGCTCTCGATGGCGATCGCGCTCCAGATCACGAACGCCAGCTCGTCGCTGAGGTCGCGGAGCGGCACGCTGGGCCGGATCCGGCGCGCGAGTTCGAACGCCTCGCGCGCGCGGCCGCTGTAGAAGAGGTTGGCGGCGTGGACCGGGGCGACCCGGTGCTCGACCTCGCGCTCGACGTCCTCGGCGGCGAGCGCGCGCGAAGTCGCCTCGGTGCGTTGGCTCACCGGGACGGGCGAGTTGTCATACAGACGGATCGGATACAGGCGCCGCTGCCACTCCGGGCCCTCCCACCACCCCTCGGCCCGGGTCAGGAGGGCGTCGAACTCCTCGGGGCGCCGGAGCCCCCAGTAGAGGACCTCGGCCGACTGCTCAAGGAACTGCACCGCGCTCTCCTGGCCGTCGATGTCCGCCTCGGCCACGGTGAGCACGGCCGCCGCCTGCTCATACTCGTTCTGAACGGTGTGGGCGCGGGCCAACAGCAGCGCGGCTCGGATCCCCGCCCCCGAGTCGACGGCTCGCTGCGCGAGCGATACGGCAAGCCCCGGGTCTCCGGAGAGGATCGCCGCCTGGGCGCCCTCGACGAGCACGGAGACCGCGATCTCCTCGCCGGCGTCGAACAGCCATCGCGCCACTCGCATCGGATCGGCATCGACCCGCTCCCCGACAACTCTGGCCAGGGCCAGCCGCGTCTGACGCGCACGGAAGGCGGGGAGGGCGGCACGGATCGTCTCCCCGTACAGCGGGTGGGCGAGCGTGACCTCCGCCTGACGCGAGCCGTCGGCGACGGTCACCAGCCCCCGAGCCTCCAAGCGGGTCAAGGTCTCGCTGCCCGCCAGCTCGATCACGTCGGGCAGGCGCAGGGGCTCGCCCAGAGCCAGCAGCTCAAGGGCATGGCGCTCAGGCTCGGTGAGGCCCGTCATGCGCACCGTGATCAGCTCGGCCAGGGTGGCGCTCACCGGCGGGCGAACCGGCATCCGCCACAGCCGGTCAACTTCGGTCAGCGCCCCTCCGGCCAGGGCTCCGAGCGTAAGCTCGCGCGCATAGAGAGCATTGCCCAGGCTGGTGTCGTAGATCCACCGCCGCGCCCCCTCCTCGATCGGTCCGCCGGCGATGTCCTCGGCCAGCGTCTCGGTCTCCTGGGCACTCAGGGCACCGAGCTCGAGCACAACCGCGCCGGCATCCTTGGAGAGGGCGCGGACCGCATCCGGACAGGGCTCGCCGGCCCGGATAGTCACCACGACGAACGCTGTGAAGCGGAGGGCTAGCTCGAGCACGAGCGCCGCCGAGCTGTCGTCGAGCAGCTGGGCATCGTCGATGCCGAGAACGAGCTGGCGATCGCCGGCCAGCTCGCGCAAGGACTCGGCGCCGCGGGCGATCAGCGTCAGCGGATCATCTGAGCGCGCCGCGGCCGCCAGGACGCCCGCGAACGCTCCCAACGGCACGCCCGCGGCGCTGCGAGTGGCCTGAACCCACC
>JBAPXO010000307.1:0-2798 GCA_049284255.1 Solirubrobacteraceae bacterium
CGAGCGCAGGATCTCCCCCACCGAGGATCCGTCGGCGCTCAGCTGCTTCTCGCCACCGACGGCAGAGCGCAGCACGGGTGGGATTTTGATCGTGGCCATGCTCGAACCCTAGACGCTGGTGCTAGTGGGCGCCCGCGCAGAACGCCTCGTAGTCGGGGAACACGCCGAGCTCCTCGTCGGCGATCTCCTCGGGGTGACGCGAGCAGATCGGGCACTGCGGGTCGCGGCGGACCCTGACCTCGCTCACCGTGGCGCCGAGCGCGTCGTACATGAGCAGCCGGCCGATCAGCGGGTCGCCCTCGCCGAGGATCAGCTTGACGACCTCTGTGGCCTGCAGCAGGCCCATCGTCCCCGGGAGCACCCCGAGCACGCCATTGGCGCCGCAGGACGGAGCCAGCTCCGCGGGGGGCGGCACCGGGAACAGGCATCGGTAGCACGGACCGTCGTATGGCTTGAAGACCGAGAGCTGGCCCTCGAAGCCCAGGATGGCCGCCGAGACGACCGGGATCTGGAGCCGCACGGACGCGTCGTTGAGCAGGTAGCGGGTCGGGAAGTTGTCCAGGCCGTCGACGACGATGTCGTAGTCGGGCAGGATGTCCATGATGTTCTCGGGGCCCAGACGAACCGCGTACTTCTGGACGTTGACGTCGGGGTTCAGCGCCCGGATGGTCTCTTCGGCGGAATCCACCTTGGGAACGCCAATCCGGTCGGAGTTGTGGATCACCTGACGCTGGAGATTTGAGAGGTCGACGGTGTCGTCGTCGACGATGCCGAGGGTGCCCACTCCGGCCGCCGCCAGGTAGAGGGCGGTGGGCGAGCCGAGTCCTCCGGCGCCCAGCAACAGCACCTTGGCGTCAAGCAGCTTCTGCTGGCCCTCGATCCCGACCTCCGGCAGCAGCAGGTGGCGCGAGTAGCGCTCGCGCTGCTCGGCGGTCAGGGTGCGCGGCTGCTCGACGTCGTAGCCACGGTCCTTCCATAGGGTGATGCCGCCGGTCATTGACTCGACGTTCTCGTAGCCGAGGTCATCCATCATCGTTCGCGCGGCCCACGCTGAGCGGTTGCCGGACTGGCAGTAGAGGATCACGTGCTGCGAGCGGTCGGGCGCCGCGCCCTCGATCCGAGACTCGAGGAACGACTTGGGAACATGCTTGGCGCCGGGAACGTGCCCGGTCGACCACTCCTCGGCCTCGCGGACATCGACCACGACCGCGCCGTTTGAGAGCTGCTCACGCACGGCCGACGGGTCGACCTCTTCGATCCTGCTCTTGATCTGGCGGAGTACTTCGGCTCCGGAGGGCATCGTCAAAAACTCCTCAAAGGCGGTATGGATTCAATACTTCACCTAGTATAGCCCCGCCGCGAGGGCCCTCAGCACCCCCTTGGGGTCGTCCCGTCAGGCCCTGGGCTGGCCTGGCAGCCAAGCCGTTGCGGGCAGTCCCTGAGCCTTGTATTCCTCAAAATAGACCTTCCAGCGCTTGCCGTCGGGCGGCCTACGGGGACTGCCGCCGTTGACCGCCTCCTCGAGCATGTCGAGGCACTGCTCCCAGCCGGCGGAGTCCCGCGCAGCCTTGTCCTCGCTGTCGAGAACGACGGTGAAGGCCAGCCGGCAGGCTTCTCCGCCGTCGCGCTCTGCGAGCTCGAAGGTCAGCTCGTCATCGCCCCAGGTGAAGACCAGGCGCCGTGGTGGCTCGACTTCTCGAAACTCTCCTGACATCGGCGGATACGCCTCCTCGGGGAAGTGAAACTCGATCGCCGCCCCGACCCTGAGCTCGGCGAACTCGACCGTTGTGGGGAACCACTTTCCGAGCTGCGCGGGTTCGGTGACGGCGTTCCAGACCGCCTCCACGGGATGCGCAAACGTTCGCTCGAAGCGCACCACGGGGAGCCCCTGTACCTGCTCGTAGCGTCCACTGGTCGTCATGTCTCTGGGTCCTCCTGGTGGTGGGTGTTGTCGAGATGGCGCTCCAGAGCGTCGAGGCGGTCCTCCCAGAGCTGGCGGTAGGGAGCCAGCCAGCGGTCGAGCTCGGCCAGAGGCGCGGTCTCCAGCTCGTAGACACGCCGCTGCGCCTCACGGCGGACCCGCACCAGTCCGGCCTCGCGCAGGATCCGCAGGTGCTTGGAGGTGCCCGGCTGAG
Organism: Solirubrobacteraceae bacterium; assembly: GCA_049284255.1. Lineage (GTDB taxonomy): Bacteria > Actinomycetota > Thermoleophilia > Solirubrobacterales > Solirubrobacteraceae > Palsa-465. Next base: position 2,136 of record JBAPXO010000307.1, read on the forward strand.
TGAGTCCGAGCCGCTCCACCAGCTCCCCCACCGGGCGCGGGCGGTCGCGAAGGAGCGCGAGCACCGCCCGGCGGTGAGGGTCTGACAGAGCCGCCCATGTTGATGCCATCTCGGTAATATAACCGAATCGGCATTTAGTTGAAGCCCGAGCCGGGAGGGGCGTGAGCCGGGGGCGACCGGCAAGCCAGAAGCGAGCTCGTAGCATCGGCGGCCGATGCGCGCACCCGTCGACCACATCGTCGCGCCCCCGTTTCCTCCGCGCCTGCCGTGGGTCAACGTCGCTCCCCTGCGCATGGACCAGCAGCTCGGACGTCCGGTCCTGATCGAGTTCTGGGACTTCTGCCGCCCCAACTCGATTCGCACCCTCCCCTACCTCAAGGCCTGGCACGAGCGCTACGGCGACAGCGGCCTGCGCGTGATCGGCGTCCACGACTCAGGCTTTGCCCCCTCCAACGACCCCGATGGCGTCGCCGACGCGGTGGCGCGGCTCCAGATCGCCTATCCGGTCGTCGTCGACGTCGACCACGAGATCTGGAACGAGTACGGCAACCTCGGATGGCCCGCCCGATACCTGTTCAACCAGGAGGGTCGCCTGTTCGAGTACCACTACGGCGAGGGGAGCTATGCCGAGACCGAGTTGGCGATCCAGGAGCTGCTGAAGAT
>JBAPXO010000308.1:0-1934 GCA_049284255.1 Solirubrobacteraceae bacterium
GTTGGGCAGCCCGGTCAGCGCGTCGTGGAAGGCCCGGTGCCGCATCTCCTCCTCGAGCTTGTGCTGCTCGGTGACGTCCCGCAGGGTGAAAACGAGACCGTCGACGGTCGGCTCGTCGCGCAGGTCACTGCACCTGGCCTGAATATGGACCCGTTTGCCGTCCCGACGGAGGATCCGCTGATCCACGAAGCGCGGCCCGAATCGCGCGCTCTCCCGCAGCTCGGTGAAGGTGCGGGCGAATTCACCGCGTTCCTCCGGCGCGACCAGGTTCCAGAACAGCTCGCCCTCCACCGCGGTGTCGCCGAAAACGGTGGCGGTCGACGGAGTGGCGTACTTGACCGTCCCGTCGTCCCCGACGATCATGATGGCGTCGGAGGCATCCTGGACCAGGGTCCGGAAGTAGGCCTCGTTGCGCTGCCGTATCACCGCCTGGCGGAGCCTGATGCCCTCCAGCGTGAGGGCCACCTGGTGCGCGAGGATTTCCAGCGTCGCCGACAGGTCGGTCAGGATCCGCCGCTCCCCGAAAACCGCGATCAGGCCGATGAGCGGGTCGCCCCCCGACCTGTCCTTGGCCGTAACCGGGCACAGCAGCATCGACTCGGCGCTGGGGAAGACGGTCCTGATCTGGTCGGGGAGCTGGCTGACGTCGGTGAGAATCGGCGTCGTCCCGGTCACCCGCGGTAGCCAGTCCTCGGCCAGTTCGCCCAGCTGATCGGCCGGCGGCGGCTCCGTGCCGTTGCCGATCGAGGGGCGGAGCCTGCCGTCGATCCGCACCTGGAGCAGCGCGTCGCCCTGCGCGTGCGCGCCGAGTAGCGCGTCTACCGCGTCCTTGACGATGGCGGCGACGGCGGGCACGTCGGCCGCGGTCACCAGGGACAGGCCGGTCTCCCTGAGCACCCGCTCGCGGTCAAGCGCGCGACGGTGCGACGCGGCCGCGTCCCACAGCCGGGTCAGCACCAGCAGGTACAAGATCGCCGAGAACACCGCGATCACGCTGACATCCGAGGTCCGACCCTTGGGCACCGAGGTGAGCAGCACGACGGGCGCGATCAGCGACGCGAGCATGAGCAGGGCCAGCCTGCTCGGCGAGACCTCGCCCTGCTGTCTGGGCACCGGCTCGGTCAGCGTGGCCATGGTCGGATGCAGCGAGGCGGCGCCCCAGGCGGTGTAGAACAGGGCCCAGCCCAGATCGATGATGGTCCCGTTGTGAAACGTCCCGTGCAACTGGACGGCGTCGAAGGCCACGTCCGACACCAGGCACCCGAAGGAGCCGAGGGTGAGCAGCTCGACGCACCTGGTCCGGCCCGTGCCCGGCGCGAGCAACCGCGCGATCAGCGCGAGCGTGAGAACATCGCCGAGCGGATAGGCGATCGCCACGATTTTCTGCAGCGCGTCCAGGTCTGGATTGTGCACATAGGGCCGGATCAGGAAGGTCCACGACAACAGGGCGAGACCGGCGGTGAGCGTCAGCGCGTCGGTCAGGCTGCGCCGGTCCTTGTCGGGGGACCGGCACTTGATGAAGATCAGAAACGCGACCGCATAGAGCGGAAAGGTCAGCAGGTAGAGCGCGTCGGCAAAGGAAGGAAATGGCAGGACCACGCCCACCTTTGCCGCAATCAGGAAGCTCAGTTGGCCGGCCGCGAAACTTGCCTGCGCGGCGGCGAGCACGAACCACGGCACCTTGCGCGCAGGCCGGTTGAGCACGGTCCCCGCGACGATCGCGATGACTCCGCTGAGGCTGATCAGGCCCCAGGTTTCGATGCGCAGCGCGGGCAGCCCGTAGTACGCCGCGATGAGGAAAACCACCCAGATCGCGTAGCAGCCGAGAACATACCGCTTCAATTTCACGGCAATCCTCCCGTGCTCGTTTTTATCCCGGTTAGGCAATGGGCTCGCAAATGGACTCTACCCACACTTCATCACTTGTATAACTA
>JBAPXO010000309.1:0-1594 GCA_049284255.1 Solirubrobacteraceae bacterium
ACACTGCTCGCACGGGACGTACACGTCTGGCAGGAAGTGCATCTCGATCTTGATCTGGCCGTCTCCGCGGCACACCTCGCAGCGCCCACCTTTGACGTTGAACGAGAACCGACCCGGCTTGTAGCCCCGGGCGCGTGCCTCCTGGGTCTTTGAGAAGAGCTCGCGGATCTGGTCGAAGAGCCCGATGTAGGTGGCCGGGTTGGACCTCGGGGTGCGTCCGATCGGCGACTGGTCGACCGAGATGATCTTGTCGAGCTGGTCCAGCCCGGTGATCCGCCTGTGGGCGCCCGCGCGCTGGCGGCTGCGGTGCAGGTGGTTGGAGACCGCCTTGAGCAGCACCTCGTTGACGAGCGTCGACTTCCCCGAGCCCGACACCCCGGTCACGCTGCAGAGCACCCCGAGGGGGATCTTGACGTCGATCTTCTGAAGGTTGTTCTCGGCCGCTCCCTCGATTCCGATGTAGCCCGAGGGCTTGCGGCGGCGGGCCGGGACCTCGATCGTGCGCGTTCCCGCCAGGAACTGGCCCGTGAGCGACTCGGGGATCGCGGCCACCTCGGCGGCCGTCCCCTCGGCGACCACGTGTCCCCCGTGCTCTCCTGCCCCCGGACCCATGTCGACGATGTGATCGGCCGCGCGCATGGTCCCCTCGTCGTGCTCGACCACGAGCACGGTGTTGCCGAGATTTCGTAAGCGGTCGAGCGTCGCGATCAACTTCGCGTTGTCGCGCTGGTGCAGGCCAATCGATGGCTCGTCGAGGATGTAGAGAACGCCCACGAGAGAAGACCCGATCTGGGTCGCCAGGCGGATTCGTTGCGCCTCGCCTCCGGACAAGGTTGCCGACGCCCGGTCCATCGACAGATAGCCGATCCCGACGTTGTCCAGGAACTGGAGGCGCTCCTCGATCTCCCGGAGCACGAGCCGCGCGATCCGGCGGTCGTGCTCTGAGAACTCGCGCCCCCGGATCCAGGCCAGCGCGTGGCGGGCCGAGAGGGCCGAGAACTCGTGGAGCGCCGTCCCGTCGATGAGCACCGCTCGCGACTCGGGACGCAGCCGGGCGCCCTTGCAGTCCGGGCACGGCCGCAGGGTCATGTACTCCTCGATCTTCTCCCGGGAGAAGTCCGAGTCAGTCTCCCGGTAACGACGCTCGAGGTTGGGCACGATGCCCTCGAAGCGGGTCGCGTAAGAACGCCGGCGTCCGAAGCGGTTGCGGTAGGAGACCTGGACGCGGTCACCGTTGGTCCCGTACAGGAAGAACTGCTGGGACTCCTGCGGGAGGTCCTGCCAGGGGGTGTCCAGATCGACGTCGTAGCGCTCGGCGATCGCCTGGGTCAGCTGGTCGTAGTAGTTGGAGGCGCTCACTGCCCAGGGGGCAATCGCTCCCTCCCCGATCGACAGCGTGGGATCGGGGACGACCAGGTCGGGGTCGATCTCCATCTGCGAGCCCAGGCCTGTACAGCGCGGACAGGCGCCATGAGGAGCGTTGAAGGAGAAAATCCGCGGCTCGAGCTCCACCAGGCTCGGCCCGTGAACCGGGCAGGCGAACTTCTCGGAGAAGGTGAGCGTCCGATCCTCATCGACCAGCTCTATCTCGACC
>JBAPXO010000310.1:0-1824 GCA_049284255.1 Solirubrobacteraceae bacterium
CCGGACCCGGCGGTCGCGCCCGCGGTGGCGACCCGCCGCGCCCGGACCTCGGCCGACGACGGCCACGGTTCCGAGCGGCCCGAGCGCCACGCGAGCGGAATGCCGGTTGGCCAGCGACCGGAGATCAGGTACGCGACGGCCAGCAGCCAGTAGCACTGGACGACGGGGACCTGGGTGATCTGGAACAGCACGAGAGCGCCGGCGAACATTCCCAGATAACCCATGAAGCGCGACAGCAGTCCCTGGCTCATGGCGTTCAGCGAGACGAGCACGAACGCGACGGCGACGAGCAGCGCCGCGCCCTGCCCCAGCAGCTGCATCGCGAGCAGTCCCGGCCCGCTGGTGAGGTGATTGGCCTCGGCGTACGTCTGTGACCCGGTGGTGGCGAACTCGTTGACCTTGATCGCCACCACGATCGCGTAGGCGATGCCCGCGATCGCCGCCAGACCGCCGCCGACCAGGGTGATGATCTTGACGTAGGGCCTGACCTTTTCGGGATTGCGAGCGCGCGCGCAGCGGTAGAGGTACCAGAGCGTGCCGGCGATGCCCAACGAGGCGATCGCATTGACGACTGACGCGATCAGGTCCAGCGGGAACCGCTTGTGGGCGGTAAGCAGGTCGAGGGTCAGCTCGTCCACCTTCGTGTGCGGCCCGGTGAGCTGCATGATCGACGCTGCGATCAGGCAGACCGCGGCGACGACGGCGATCGCCACCTGGCGGTAGCGCACGCGGGCTTCGTAGGCGACGTTCTCCTCGGGGCTCATCGGCCGCCCAATGCTAGTCGGCCTCGCCAGAACGTTCGTGGGCGAGCTACCATTGGCGGTATGGAAGGAAGTGGCTTCGGTGGTCTGTTCGGCGATCCGGACGATCTGCAGCGCCGGCTCGGCGAGTTCGCCGAGCAGATGCAGGGCGCCCAGAAGATCGCCTGGGCCGACAACGCCATCAAGCTGGCAGTCGACCTGACGGTGGCGGCGATGAACCGAGCCAACATCCAGGGAACCACCGAGCAGCAGGCCGAGCAGCTTCGCTCGGTGATGGCGGTGATCTTCCCCGAGGCCGTCACGCTCGTGCGCGAAGCGCGCGAGGGCCTGCAGTAGCTCACGACTGGCCGAACATCGCCAGCCCGAGTCGTCGTGCTCGGAGGAAGGAAACGCTGATGGTTGCCAAGCTCATACGCGTCGTCGCCGCGCTGGCGCTGATCGTGGTCGCTGCCGGCTGCGGCGCCAGCAAGACGACGACGTCTTCGTCGACGACTGCGACGTCGGCGGCGACGTCGGCGGCCCGCACATCCACGACCGCGTCGCGGACCCGGTCCACGACCACGACCACGACGACCACCCCGTCCACCACCACGTCGACCCCCTCACCGACCGCGACGACCCAGACATCGACGACGCCGATTCACACCGAGACTCACATCGCCGCCCAACCGGCGACCTCTACGACGACCGCGAGCGAGACCACGAGCAGCGGCTCGGGCGGCTCCACCGGCAGCGACACGCAACCCCAGGGCACTCCGACCCTGCCGGGATCGCAGCCTCCGGTCAACGGGAGCTGCTCGACCGGGTATTCCTACGTGCCGCCGCAGGACAACGGTCCGGCGCTGTGCGTCCCAACCGGGGGCTCGGGAACGACCGGCTCGGGCAACTGACCGGCGCGGCTGTCGGCAGCGATTACCCGCCGGCGGTCAGCGCCCCGAGCACGAGCGCATCGTGCTCGGCGGGCTTGACGTTGCGCAGCACGTCGCTGATGACACCGTCCGGCCCGATCACGAACGTGGTGCGCTCGTTGCCCATGTACGTCCGTCCGTAGCGCTGCTTGCGC
>JBAPXO010000311.1:0-4982 GCA_049284255.1 Solirubrobacteraceae bacterium
GACAAGGCGCTCGAGCATGCGCTCGTCCTCGCCCGCGGCCTCCGGGCCCAGCCGCCCTGCGATGCCGCACATCAGGCGAGCTGGCGCAGCGGGGTCACGTCGTAGGCCATGGGGATTCGATCGCCGAGGTGAGAGATCTCCTCCCGCGCCGAGCGGACGGCCGCTCGCGGATCGATCCGGGCAAGGGCCACTCCGGCGCGGGCGCCCGTGCTCGCGAGCACCCGCCCCTCGGGGTCGACGACCTTGGCCTGACCGGGAAATCGTAAGCGTCCAAAAGAGCCATGCAGGTTTGAGGCTATCCAAACCACCTGGTTCTCCAACGCGCGCGCCAGGTCCAGCGCGTTGAAGTGACGGACCTGACGGTCGTTACGTGTCCAGCGAGCGGGCTGACGGCGGCACACCGGCCAAGCTGACATGCAGGCGACGATCTCGGCGCCGTCGAGCGCCAGCGCCCGGGCCGACTCGGGGAAGACCTTGTCGTAGCAAAGGAGCATGCCGAGCCGTCCAGCTGGAGTGTCGAAGGCCGCAAAGCCATCTCCGGGGGAGAGGACCCGACTCTCCGCCGGCGGGATATGCACCTTGCGGTGGTGGCCGAGCACTCCGTCGCCGCTGAGACAGACCGCACTCGAGAACGGTCCTCCCGGCGCGGCCTCGGTGTAGCCAACGCAGACCACTGCCGGTCCGGCCGCTCGCGCCAGGTGATTGAACACCTCGGCGTGCTGCGGAAGCGCCGGAGGCGGGGTCGCCAGTCCCGGCGAGTCCCGGGGCCGCAGCTCATAGAGGTAGCCGCCGAGCGCGGCCTCAGGGAACACGATGACACTGGCGCCGTTTGCCCGGGCATGCGCGATCGTGCGCTCGATCTGGGTCAGGCACACCTGAAGGTCACGCCCGAACGCTCCGGACACGGCAGCCACACGCGGGACCCGGGAGGCACGCGGAACCCGAGAGGACCAGGCGCGAGAGCGTCCACGTGCATATGACACGCAGAAATCGTCTCGACAACGGGGCTCGTGGCCTAAGGCCATATGGACAATGTTCTGCCTGCTCAGCTAGACATTCGGGCCGCGAGCGAGCGGGGCGCGAGGCAGCTGTGCCTTCCGGGCCGAGGCGCTCGATTAGCATGATGCTGCTCCCGACTGCCGTCGCTTCTAAAGAGCTCATCTCGCGCCTCCAGCCACGAAGATTCGCCGCCGCGCTCCAGGGCGGCGTGCCCGAGCTGCTCTGGAACGTCGGGCAGCGGTTCGGCTATGCGGTGGTTCCGAGGGGCCCGTTCAGCCCGGTCCCCGACGTACCCCCGATGGGCGACCCGGTGTGGTCACGCCGGGCGTCGCTGCCGGGGGTCGAGTTCGACCTAGACGCCCAGCTCGACTTCATCGACACCGAGCTCGCCCGCTACGTGCACGAGTTCGACACCGAAGTTCGAGGACGCGGGTTCGAGCTCTGGAACACCCTGTTTCAGGCCGGCGATGCCGAGCTTCTCTACGCGCTCGTCCGCCACCTCAAGCCCCGTCGGATGATCGAAGTGGGGTCGGGGCACTCGACCCGGGTGAGCGCCGCGGCCGCACTCGCCAACGCGCGGGACGGCAGCGAGTGTGAGCTCGTGGCGATCGATCCCCATCCCCGGACGGAGATCGCCGAGACTTACGGACTGTCGCGCCTGGAAATGGTTGACTGCCGCGCGGTCGGGTTCGATCCCTTCCAGCGGCTCGAGGCCGGGGACGTCCTATTCGTCGACACGACCCACGTCGTCAAGCTGGGAAGCGAGGTCAACTGGCTGATTCTGGAGGTCCTGCCGCGTCTGGAGCCAGGGGTGTGGGTCCACTTCCACGACATCTTCGCGCCCCACGAGTACCCGTGGTACATGTTCGTGACCGCCGGGATCCTGAACGAGCAGTATCTGCTCGAGGCTCTTCTACTCGGCAACCAATGGAGGGTCGAGCTCGCCAACGCGGCTCTCTTCATCGAGCGCCATGACGCGCTCGTCAACCTGGTCCCGAGCCTCAAGGAGCGGGTCCCGGGAGTCCCGGAACTGCAGACCTGGCTGCCAAGCTCGTTCTGGATGCGCCGAACAACTGCGTGAGCCAGCACGACGTCCTCCGAGCGCTGCTGCGCGCACATTCGACGGTCCTCGCCGACGTCGATCTGAGCTTGAGCGCTGCCGAGCGCCTGCTGGTCCGCAACGACCGAACCGGCACGATGCAGCTTTACGAGCTCGCCGGAGACGAGTTGTTGGCCTTGACTGCGCTGCCCGAGCCGGTCGCCGGAGCTCATTACATCCCGGGCCGGCGCCAGGCCGTACTCGAAATCGACCAGGACGGCAACGAACGCCATCAGCTCTACGCGCTCGAGCTCGATCGAGACGCGGATGGCGCCGTCGAGAGCATGGAGGAGCTCTCGGCGATCACAGAGGACGCTCGCTTCGGCAACCACTTTGCCGGATCGTCACCGGACGGGCGGCTGCTGGCCTACGTCTCCAATCGCCGCAACGGCGTCGATTTCGATCTCTGGCTCTACGACCTGGTCACCGGCGAGCATCGCCTGCGCTATGCGCCGGGCGCCTGGTGTCAGCCAGGTTCGGGGTTCTCACCCGATGGTCGGCTGGTGTCGGTGATCGTCCCGGGGCAGCGGCCGCTCGATGAGGATCTGGTGCTCGTCGATGTCGACGGCGGCGACGCCCTCACCGTGCTCGCGCACCCCAGCGAGCCGGCGCTCGTCGGCGCGCCGGCCTGGATCGATGCAACGAGGTTCTGCGTGTCCTCCAACGTGGGTGGCGATTACGCGACGGTCGCGGTCCACGACCTGGCCTCGGGCACCACGGCGCCATTTTCGGAGTCGGCGGCGGAGTACGACGCGGTCGTCGTCGCGAGCCGGGATGGAGCCACGATCCTGGTGATCGAGAATCGCGATGGCGCGAGCGCGATGCAGCTTTACAACGGGGCCACGGGGCATGCGCAGGACCCCGTACCGCTGCCGGAGCCCGGGGTCGTCCATTCGCACCACATACCCGCGCCGCTGTTGTCCGCGGATGGGGGTCGCGTCTACTACACGCTCTCGACGCCGCGCCTGGCCGCCGACGTGTTCCTCTACGACCGCGCTACCGGGTCGACGCGACGGCTCACCGAAGGAGCGGCCGAGGTCCCCGCCGATGAACTCGTCGGGGCCGAGTCGCTGAAGCTCGCGAGCTTCGACGGCGAGCAGGTCCCGACGTTCGTGTTCCGCCCCCGGGCGGGCGAGGCGCGGCCGCCGGTCGTGGTGGTGGTCCACGGCGGCCCCGAGGCACAGGCGGTCCTCAGCTTCAACCCCGTCATCCAAGGACTGGTACTTGCCGGCTATGCCGTGGTCGTTCCCAATGTGCGCGGCTCGACGGGGTATGGCAAGCGCTACGCCTCGCTCGACGACACAACCAAGCGGCTTGACTCGGTGCGTGATCTCGCCGCGGTCTACGAATCGCTGGAGCAGGCCGGGCTTGACCGCGGTCGTGCCGCGCTATGGGGAGGCTCCTACGGCGGCTACATGGTGCTCGCCGGGCTGGCCTTCCAGTCCGAGCTTTGGGCCGCGGGCGTCGACATCGTGGGCATCTCCGACCTCACCACCTTCCTGGAGAACACCTCGGACTACCGGCGGGCCCACCGGGAGCGCGAGTACGGCTCCCTGAAGGACGACCGCGAGTTCCTGGCTCGCGCGTCGCCGCTCTCCCGCATCGACGACATCCGCGCGCCGCTGTTCGTGATCCATGGGCTCAACGACCCCCGCGTCCCCGTGAGCGAGGCCGAGCAGCTGGTCGAGAATCTGAGACGGCGCGGGGTGCCCTGCACGCTCAAGATCTACGACGACGAGGGCCACGGGCTGGCGCGCCTGTCCAATCGTCTCGACGCCTATCCGGCGGCGATCACCTTCCTGGATGAGGTCCTGCGCGATCGGGGACCGGCCGCGGGTAGGCCAGATGGCGTGGGCGCGTCTCGCCCAGAGCGCGACTTTTGACCGCGCCTCGCTCCCCGATCGGGGGTGTGCGACAGCGCAGCTCATAATCGAACACGCCAGCCCACAGGTCCCGGGCGGGCCTGGGGTGTGGGCAAAACTGACGCTCTGCGGCGGGGCCTAGGGGGTCGAGGAGCTCGCGGACGCGGCGGGGGTGGTGGCGGTGGCGCTCGAAGCGGTAGCCGTGCCCGACGTCTGATCGGTCGGGGCGGCGGACGTCGTGGTCGTCGAAGTTGTCGCCGATTGCGAGCTTTGCGAGGGAGTCGTGGTCGGCGGCGGCGATGACCCGGTCGCCGTCGAGGTGGTCGGGGCCGACGATCCCGGGGCGGAGGACGTGGTGTTCGTCTGCGCGTCCTGAGGTTGGCTGGCCGAGCTGTTGGAGCCCACGCTGCCCTGCGAGGTCGTCGACGTTCCCGATCCCGAGGGCGTGGTGGTCGTGATCGGGTTCGCGGGCAGCCCGCTGTTATCGAGCTCGGTCTGGATCTGTTGCTGGACGCTGGCCACCGCGGAGGCAATGGCGGCGGGCGTTCCACCCGCTCCAAGCTTCGGCAAGGCATTGAGCTGCTTCAGCGCGGCGGCGAGCTTGGCGACGAGCGCCGCCGACGGCTGAGACTTAAGGGTGACCACGAGCTGATCGGCGATCGCCGTGGTGGTGCAAGCGGGACAGTCGTAGTTGAGCGATCCGGCGGCGTCGATGGGGGCGATGAGCTTGCTCCGGCCCACGATCAGGACGACCTGGAAGGAGACGGCGACGGTCGTGCAGGCTCTGCAGTGCGCCAGCGCGTAGGCGCTGTTGGTCTCGGTCACCGGGGCGCCTCCACTGACCGTGACCAGCGAGTAGGCCACGTCGTAGACGACGCCACCGTCCTTGGTGTTGGTGGCCAGCGCCTGGGTTCCGTTCTTGCTCGGGGCAGCCGGCAGCTGGAACGGGAACGCCGCCGCGGGCGTCATCGAGGTCGGCGTCCCGCCGGCGGGCTGCGCGCCGGCGCCGGGCGTCGTAGAGC
>JBAPXO010000312.1:0-2331 GCA_049284255.1 Solirubrobacteraceae bacterium
CCCGATGTGGCCACCACGTTCGACCCGCGGTTCGCGCCCTAGCGTGGCCGACTAAAGCGATCGTTTGACCCACGCTCCTCTTGTTTCGGAGGGGTGTGGGAGAAACTCGGCAGCAGTCCGAGCCAAAGCACCAAGCCTCTGGGACGGGGCCGGGGTGTGGGAAAAACCTACCTTCGGTGCCGCCCGTCCCCTGCCGTTCGGTGCCGCCCGTCCCCTGCCCTTCGGTGCCGCCCATCCCCTGCCGTTCGGTGCCGCCCGTCCCCTGCCGTTCGGTGCCGCCCGTCCCCTGCCGTTCGGTGCCGACCGTCCCCGGCTGAGCACCGCCCGGTCCACCGGCACCAGCCCTACACGGTCAGCTCGGCGATCAGCTGAACCGTCGCCCGCGCCATCCGGGAGCGGGGCACCACGAGATCGAACCCCGCGTCGAGGGCCTGCGCCCGCACGTCGCTCTCGACGTGGGAGAAGAACGCGAGCGTGCGTGCCCTGACCTGCTCGTCGGCGAGCGCCGCCCGCGCCACTTCAATCCGCGCCGTCACATCATCAGTCAGGTCGACGACGAGGACGTCGGCGCCGGGCAACTCGCCCTCGAGGTCGGCCGCGCTCGAGGCCAGGACCGGGTCATGACCTCCCGCTCGCAGGGCGCCGATCACGTTGGATCCGAACAGCAGGTCGGGGATGAACGCGACGACGCGCGCCACTACGCCGCCTACAACGTCCGCAGGCGCTTGAACTCCTGGCGCACCGACTCGGTGCGCCCCCACCCCTGGATGACCTCCGCCCGGCCAGTGCGAACCTCGCGCAGCGCGAGCTCGCCGTCCATACCGCCGTCATCGAGGAGGCTGAGCGCCAGCTGAACCGCGGCCACGGAGGCCGCATGCCCGAAGCGGTGGGCGACGATCACCCGCCAGTGCCAGTCGGATTTCGAGTAGGGCTGGGCGTTGCAGGCGACGAGGACGATCGCCGCGTCGACGTAGCGGGTCTCGTCGAAGATCCGCAGATCGAACTCGAGGTCGGTCCAATCGTCGGAGAGGGACTCGACGATGTCGTCAAAGACTTGGGCGAGCGGCATGTCGCCAGAAGCGTACTGAGGTCACCCCGCCACCTGCTGGGCGATCAGAAAGACGTTCAGCGTGGTGATCACCACCGCGACACCATAGGCCGCGACGGTCATCGCCCGCCCGTTGGCATGCGCGCCCATGACGTCAGACCGGCCGGTGAGCACGACCAGAGGGATGAGCGCGAACGGGATCCCAAACGAGAGGACGACCTGGCTGAGCACGAGCGCGTCGGTGGCGTTGACTCCGAGCGCGAGGATCACCAAGGCCGGGAGCATCGTCACCGCGCGTCGCACGAACACGGGGACCCGCACACCGATGAAGCCGGCCATGACGACCTGCCCGGCGAAGGTGCCGACGCTCGACGATGACACGCCGGAGGCCAGCAGCGCGACGGCGAAGGCCAGTGCCGCGCCGCCACCCACGAGGTTCCCGAAGTCGGTGTGCGCCGACTGGATGCTCGCGGTGTCAGACAGCCCCGGCGTGTGCAGGAGCGCGGCGGCGATCGCCAGCATCGCCAGATTGATCACGCCGGCGATCGCCAGCGCGATGATCACGTCGACGCGCGCGAAGCGCAGGACCCGGTTGCGCTCGGCGTCATTGCGCACCGGCATCCGCCCGCTGGTGAGCGCCGAGTGCAGATAGATCACGTGCGGCATGACGGTGGCGCCGATGATCCCGACGGCCAGATACAGCGCATCGTCTCCCTTGAGGTGGGGCACGAATCCGGCCAGCGAGCCGTGCACCGATGGACCGATGCGCAGCACCTCGTAGAGCAGCCCGGCGAACACGATTCCCATCAGGGCGGCGATCGCCAGCTCGAAGCCGCGATGGCCGCGGCGCTGGAGCTCGAGGATCCCGAACGCGATGACCCCCGTCATCAGCCCGGCGACCAGCAGCGGGACGCCGAACAGGAGGTTGAGGCCGATAGCGGCCCCGAGGAACTCGACGACATCGGTGGACATCGCCATCACCTCGGCCTGGAGCCAGAGCCCCCAGCTGACGGGGCGCGGGAAGTGCTCGCGGCAGAGCTCCGGGAGGTTGCGATCGGTGGCGATCCCCAGCTTGGCCGACAGGTACTGGACCAGCATCGCCATCAGGTTGGCCAGCAGCACCACCCACAGCAGCTCGTAGCCCAGCTTGGCGCCGCCCTGGATGTTCGTCGCGAAGTTGCCGGGATCCACGTATGCGACCGAGGCCACGAACGCGGGACCGAGCATCGCGAGCGTCGCCCGCAGCCGTCCGCGCGCGAGCAGCCGCTCGAGCGGGCTGGGAC
>JBAPXO010000313.1:0-2643 GCA_049284255.1 Solirubrobacteraceae bacterium
GTGCTTGCCGGCCAGGTGGCAGCGGACGTCGGCGGCGGCAAGAGGGCGGTTGGCGATCACCGCCTCGTAGCGTGATCCGTACATCATCGGACGGAGGTTGTCCGACATCCCGCCGTCGACGGCCACCCAGGTCGAGACGTTGTTCTTGATCGTCTGCACCGTGTAGAGCGTGACCGTCGAGTTGGCCACCAGAGCCCGCCCGGGCTCGAGCAGCAGACGCTTGCCGGGGCCGAGCTCGGAGTGCGCGGCGTCGACGATCGTCTCCACGTAGCTCTCGGGCGATGGGGGGTGCTGATCGGCGGTATAGGCGGCGCCGAGCCCGCCCCCCAGGTTGTAGACGGGGAAGTCCCCGAGCGAAGCGATCGCCCGCACGGCATCGCGAAACGGCTCCAAGGAGAACAGCTGGGACCCAATGTGGAAATGCAGGCCGACGAGCTCGAGCGACGGGTGCCCGTCCAACCGGGCGATCGCATCCCGCGCCGCCGGCAGCGAGAAGCCGAACTTCGAATCGGCCTGGCCGGTGGAGATCGCCGTGTGGGTCTCGCCGGCGACATCGGGGGTGATGCGGATCAGGACCTCCTGGCGGCGCCCGAGCTCGGCGGCGACCCCGGCCAGGCGGTCGAGCTCGTCCAGCGAATCCAGCACCACGTGGCCGACGCCGGCGTTCAGGGCCTCGCGTAGCTCGGCCGCCGACTTGGCGTTGCCATGCAGGTAGGTGCGAGCGGGGTCAAAGCCGCCCGCGAGAGCGAGGGCCAGCTCGCCGCCCGAGGCCACGTCGCAGGCCAGGCCCTCGGCAGCGAGCAGCCGGTAGACGGCCGTGCACGGGAACGCCTTGGAGGCAAAGAGCACGTCGAAGTCATCGTGCCGCGCCGCCATGGCGTCGACAAACGCCCGGGCGCGTCTGCGCAGGTCATCCTCGACCACCACGTACGCGGGCGTTCCGAATTCGCTTGCCAGCTCGATGGCGTCGCAGCCTCCGAGCGCCAGATGACCTGCGGAGTTGACCCGCGTGCCCAGCGGGTAGACGTGTGAGAGCTCAGAGGCCGTGGCGGTCACGGGCGCTAACGATATGGCGAAATTCACCCGGACGATCACCCCGCTGCTCCCGGCCCAGACCGGCACGATCGACGGCCTCGCCTACACCCTGTGGCTTCCGCCGCCTCCGCAGCCTCCGCCTCGGGCCGGGATCGTAATCCTCCACGGCGCCGCCTCCTGCAAGGAGAGCCACCACGACTTCGCCCGCGCCGCGGTGGCGCTCGGGCTGGCAGCCATCGCCTTTGATCAGCGCGGCCACGGCGAGAGCGAAGCGCCGATGGACGCCCGGATGGCCGATGACGTCGTCACGATCGCCCGCCACCTCCGCGCCGCCCTCGGCGACGAGGACGCCCCCATCGCACTGCGTGGCTCGAGCATGGGCGGCTATCTGGCGATCGTCGCGGCCGAGCCCGTCGACGCCCGGGCCGTGGTCGCGATCTGCCCGGCGAGCGCCGCCGGGCTCCGGCGCGGACTGGAGGCCGACAAGCTCGGGTTCAGGGCAGACCGCTCATCCCTGGTGGACTTCCTGGAAACCCACGACCTGACCGAAAGCGTCGAGTCGCTGGAGGCTCCTCTCCTGCTCCTGCACGCCGAAGCTGACGAGCGGGTGCCGGTGCAGCACTCCCGAGAGCTGGCGGGGTATATGCGCAATCCGGCAAGCCGTCTGATCGCTGTGCCCGGGGGCCATCACCGTTCGATTCAGCATGACCTCGAGCTGCAGGCCGTGAGCCTCCGATTCATCGAGCAGGCGCTCGGGCTCAGGAGCCGCCGAGCGTCGAGCTGAGCTTGGAGCCCAGGCCAGAGACGGAGTTGCCGGCCGCTCCGGTCACCTTCTGCACTGCCCCGCCGGCAGCTGCACCCACCCTCGAGACCGGCGCCGGAGCATGGCTGGTGACCTTCGTGACGGTCTTCGCGGCCCCGGTCCCCACCGCCGAGACCGTTCTCCCGGCCGTTCCCGTGACCTTCTTGACCGTCTGACCGAGCGCCGAGCCAGCGCCTGACACCGTCTTCTGGGCGATCGTCGTCACCGTATTGACGACCGAGGTCGCGCCGCCGCCGCCCGAGGCGCCCGCAGACCCGGAGCCAGCCGAGCCCGAGCCCGCCGAGCCCGAGCCCGAGCCCGAACTGCGTCCGGTAGTGCCGTCGCAGCGCCAGTGGGGATTCACCGTTCAGCTGTATTCGCTCCGGTCGCGCGAATCGTGGGGCCACGGCGACCTGCACGACCTGGCCGAACTGGCCCGGTGGAGCGCAACCGAGCTCGAGGCGGGATTCGTCCTGATCAACCCGTTGCATGCGGCTGAACCATTGCCCCCGGTCAGCGCATCCCCGTACCTGCCGATGACCCGCTTGTTCACCAGCCCGCTGTACCTGAGGGTCGAGGACGTGCCTGAGTACGGCGCGCTCACCGCGGCCGGCAAGGACGCGGTCGCCCGGCTCGGTGCCCCGCTCATCGCGGCCAGCCACACAGCCGGACTCATCGACAGGGACGCCGTCTGGATGGCCAAGCGGCTGGCGCTCCAGCTCATCAGCGCGATCCCGCTGACAGCGGCGCGGCAGGAGGCCTACGACCGGTTCCGCCGGGATCGCGGCAGCCGCCTTGAGCAGTGG
>JBAPXO010000314.1:0-4033 GCA_049284255.1 Solirubrobacteraceae bacterium
CGTCGGAAGCGTCGAGTTCGACACGGCCGCCGACTTTGGGATGGACTTCTCATTTGACGGCGTGCACGACCCCCGGGGCATGGTGCGTATGGTCGATCACGCTCGGCACGACCTTGTGGCCGAGCCCGCGCGCTTCTGGGCGCGGAGGTGACGATTCCCGGCTGAAGTCCTCCGCGTCCGTGGGGATGGGATTTCCTCCCACACCTCGGCTCTCGGCCCCAGGTGCGGGACCTTCAGCGCTGTCTTCGACGGGTGTGTCCCCCACCCCGGCCAGTAGTCAGAGGTGCGGTCAATTTTGTTGCTATAGCTGGGGGCTCCGGTCGACCTAGGGGATCGCGATCGTGAGCTGGGACTGAGAGCCGTTCGGGCTCCTCGTGCTCGCCACCCCGACCGCGGTGAGCTTGCTCAGGTCCCCACGGATGGCGTTGAAGGCCGAGCTGTTTGTCAAGCCCGTCAAGCTGCTCAGGGCCAGCAGCTTGCCGAGAGCCAGGTAGACGAGGCCGGTGACGAGCTTGGGTCGGCTGGCGAGGGTGGCGCGGAAGCCGGGATCGGAGGCCAGGGTATGACCGGGCTGAGCCACAGCGGCTATCCCCTGCAGGCTGGTGGAGATGACCACAAGCCCCCTGAAGACGGCGTAGTCGAGCTGAAGTCCGGTGGTCAGCGCGAGCTGATGCGCGGTCACGCCCGCCACCTGGCGATCGTCGAATACGGGCTCCGAGCTTGAGCTCTGGCCCTTGGTCTGAAAAAGCTGGGCGAGGGGCACTTCGAGGTCGGCGAGCTCGGTCTTGACCTTCGATGGGTCCGAGGCGCGGGCGACGACCACGAGCGCCGGGCTCTTTCCGCCGGGCAGGATCGCCACGGCGGCCTCGTGGTCGAAGATCGAAACGAGGTTCGAGACGTTCACGCCCTCCGCCTTCAGGGCGGTCCCGAGGCGCGCCAGCAGCGGCCCGATGGCGCCCGCCACCCCCGCCTCGGAGCCGGCGTTGAGGACGGCGGGGGCGGCTTTGTCGAGCCCGGAGACGTCGAGCATCAGGCTGGCGCCGCTGGGCAGGACGTCCTGCAGGGTGGGCGTGAACGGCGGACTCGACGCCCCGTGGAGCTGGGTGAGCGTCGGATCGAGCGCGCTGTTGACAAGAACCCGGGCTCCCTGCTGGGTCGGCGTCACCGAGAGGGCAACGCCCTGGAGCGCGGGCTGGTACAGCAGCCCGCCCAGGGCTCCCAAGACGCCACTTTGATCAGCCAGCAGCCGTCGCACGCCCGCGAGTGAGGCGTAAGCATCGAGGACTCGCCCGGACGGCTGCGCGGCGCTGGCCCGCTTGTAGACGGCGGCGGCCGCGAGCGCCGGCGTCGCGCCTGAGGCGACGTCGATCGCCGATTGGACGCTGGCCGGCTGGCCGAGGACCAGGTGGTTGCCGATGAACGCGAGCTCGATTCCCGAGGAGTAGGCCAGCAGCGACTTACCTCGGTAGGACCCGTGAGCCGTCGCGCCCTCGGAGGTCACGAACTTCATCGCCCGGTCATGGTTCTTGACAGCCAGCACGACCAGCGCGCCAGCGGTCGAGGTCGTCGTGTTGAGCAGGGCCAGCGCGGCCTGATCCCCGAGCCATGGGGAGATCTGGGTCTCGAAGTCCACCGGCCCGCCGCCGCTGATGATGGCGCCGAGCCTGGAGAGCGCGGCCGGGCCGGCGAGCGAGAAATTGGGCAAACGCCGGACCACGGCCAGCGCCTGCTTGACCGGCGGCCGGCTGCCGTCGAGCGAAAGGTTCACATAGGCCAGGGCGTCTGCGGGCACCAGGCCGGCCGCGCTCGTGTCCGGCGCCGAGTTCCCCGATCCACCGGTGAAGACGATCAGGACCACGACAACGATGATCACGAGAGCGGCCACCGCCGCTAGAAGAGACGTCGGCCGGCGGGTGGGCCGATACGCCCGCTCCGGGGCAGAGGTGGGCGCCGCCTCGTCGGTCGCGGTCACTTCGGGCACGTCGGACAATCAATCACGCCGCGGCGCCGCGCGCGCCAGCCGGCCGGCGCTCGTTGCGCGCCACGAAGTCGATGATCGCCGGGACGCCCTCGAGCCGGTAGCGCTCGCGCAGACGGTTCTCGATGAAATACGCGTAGTCGCGGGTGACGCGGGCGCGGGAATTCACCTGGATCGAGAATCGTGGTGGGCGCTCACCGGTCTGGGTCATGAACAGCAGCCGTAGGCGATGGCCGGAGCCGGCGCCGCGGCCTCCGGCCCCGACCGGTGGCTGGCGCGCGGCCACCACCTCGGAGAGAAAGCGGTTGAGCTGCGGGGTGGGGATGCGTGTCCGGCTGCGATCGGCGAGGGTGATCGCCTCGATCAGCAGCCGGTCGACATGGCGCCCGGTCTTGGCACTGGCGGTCAGGACCCGCGGTCGCAGGCGCAGCTTCTGGTGCGCGCGGGCTCGCTCGTACTCAAGGTCGACCTCCTCGGCGACGTCCCACTTGTTGAGCACGAGCGCGGTCGCGCACCCGCTGCGCATCGCCAGCTGGGCGATCCGCAGGTCCTGGCTGGTGATTCCCTCGGTGGCGTCGCAGACCACCAGAGCCACGTCGGCGCGCTCGGCCGCCCGGCGTGAGCGCAGCGCGGTGTAGTACTCCAGCGACTCCCCTACCTTGGCCTGGCGGCGGATCCCGGCGGTGTCGACCAGGATCAGATCGCGGTCCTGAAAGCGGAGCGGCAGGTCGATGGCATCACGGGTGGTGCCGGCCACCGGGGAGACGATGACGCGCTCGGATCCGGCGAACCGGTTGACCAGCGAGGACTTGCCGACGTTCGGGCGCCCGATCACTGCCAGGCGGACGAGGTCGTCGTCCTCGTTCTCGTCAGCGGCATCGGGGGCCAGCGCCGCGATCCGGTCCAGGAGGTCGCCGGTTCCCAGCCCCTGAGCAGCCGAGACGGCAATCGGGTCGCCGAGGCCGAGCGAGTAGAACTCGGCCGCGAGCGGCAGGTCCTTGGCGGTGTCGATCTTGTTGGCGGCCACCAGAACCGGTAGCGAGCCCCGGCGCAGGAGATCGGCCAGCTCCTCGTCGCCGGGCCGCAGACCGGCCCGGGCGTCGACCACGAGCACCACGGCATCGGCGTCGGCGAGCGCGGCGCGGGCCTGGTCCTGGATCTGGCGGGCGAGCGAGTCGCGGTCCTCGAGGTCGACACCGCCGGTGTCGATCAGCGTCAGCGGGCGGCCGTTCCAGTCGGTCCGGAGCTCCTTGCGGTCCCGGGTGACTCCCGCGGTCTCGTGCACGACCGCCTCCCGAGACTCGGTCAGGCGGTTGACCAGGGAGGATTTTCCGACGTTGGGATACCCGACGATCGCGACCTTCATGGCCCTCAGTATGCGTCAGCGCCGGCTGGAGACCAGTTCGACGATCCGATGGACCACCTCGGGCAGCGTGAGATCCGAGGTGTCGACCTCGACGGCGTCGGGGGCGGCACGGAGTGGAGAGTGCTCGCGTTGCAGGTCGCGCTGGTCTCTGATCGTCTGGTCGGCGAGCACGGTCGCCGCGTCGGTGCCAAGCTCGGTGGCGCGGCGCTGGGCGCGGACCTCCGGGCTGGCGGTGAGGAAGATTTTGACCTCGGCGTCGGGGGCGACCACGGTTCCGATGTCGCGCCCCTCCGCCACCCAGTCACCGGCGGTGAGCAGCTTGCGCTGACGTGCCGTCGTCGCCTCTCGCACCGCGGGGATCGCCGCGACCCGCGACGCCGCCTCGGACACCTCAGGAGCACGGATCGCACTCGTGACGTCGCGACCATCCAGGAGCACGCGGTCGCCAAGCTCGATCTCAGCCGTTAGCGCCAGCTCGGCCACCTCGTCGGGCGCGGCTTGGCGATGGAGCGCCGCCAGGGCGACGGTCCGGTACAGGGCGCCTGAGTCCAGGTAGGTGAAGCCGAGCTCACGCGCGACGGCCCGCGCCACCGTGCTCTTGCCGGCCCCTGCCGGTCCGTCGATCGCGACCACCATCAGGACGCCAGCGCCGCGATGTCGTCCATGAACCCCGGATAGGAGACATCGGC
>JBAPXO010000315.1:0-1845 GCA_049284255.1 Solirubrobacteraceae bacterium
CGCTCGAGCTCGCCGATGCCCTCGGCGCGCAGGGCCTGGCCGCCGAGGTCCGGGCAGAGCTCCGCACCGCCGGGGGACGGCCGCGCACGACCGCGCTACACGGCGTCGCGGCGCTGACCCCGACCGAGCGACGGGTGGCGACGCTGGCCAGCCGAGGGGAGACCAACCGGGAGATCGCCCAGGCACTTTTCGTGACCCTCAAAACCGTCGAGCTGCACCTGGGCAACGCGTATCGCAAGCTCGGCATCCACTCGCGGCGTGAGCTCCCCACTGACCTCGAGAACCCAGCGGCGCCGGAGGCCTTCCGGGAAGAAGGCTGACGCCCCCGCTCCACCGCCGATACCAAACCCTCCGGTTCGCGCGTAGGGAGAGGGTGCCTTCGCCGCAGCGCAGCGGTGGTGCAGCCTCCCGCCCAGTCGCTGCACGGACCGCTGCGACGAGATCCGTTGCGGCGGCGAGACTATGGTTGAACGTTCGCGCTTGCAAAGGAGAGCGGACGACACTTGGCGGCACGATCCGCCCGTGGTCAGCCAGCCGGAGCTATCGCTGCGCCGATCGAGTGGGCGTCGGCGGAACGCCCGCGTCACCGACCAGATGGGTTACTCGGGGACTGCTCCGGCGCCGATGCAGTGTCAAGCAGAAGCGCTGAGAACCCATTTCAGCCCGCTGGACACGGCTGTTGTGGAACGAGCGCGGCAGGATGGTGAAGGAATCGCCAGCTGCCGTTTCCGGTCGGCGAAGCAGCGCACCCTCCCGAGTTCCGCCGCTAGCTCGACCCGCGGTCGAGCGTTCCCCCGCAAACGCCAGAGACTGCCGCTCGGTCGTCGGTGCAGCCATGCGTCCGAGTCCCGACGACGCGCTTGCAATGGACGACCCCAGAAGCGCTCCACTCAGTCGTGAGCCCCGCCGTCTGCATAGGCAGTGGCGCACGCTCAGCGCTGAGAACCGGGCGCCCCGGCTCACGCAACCGCGTGGATCCAGGCGACGCTGCGGCTGGCGAGATTGCCGCTAGCCGCGGTTAGGGCAGCGACCGTACAGCTGACCAGATTGCTGTCACTGCGAAAGTTTTCAGTTGTCTGGACGGTGACGTCCGACGGCTACTCACCGGCCTGGCCATCTCAGCGGCGATCTCGCTCGCCACCGTCGGATGTGGAAGCGGATCCGGCAAGCGCCTCGGGCTGAACTCCCACCCCGTCCGCGGGAGCGAGGAGACCGGCTTTCAGATCACCAGCGGCCCCACCGACCAACGAAGCCCCACGCAGTTTGACTCCGGTGACCCCAACGGAGCCGCCGATGATCAGCAGCTGCGCAACGCGGGGTTTCGCGAGGCCGCGATCGTGCACGCCGGCTCGCACCAAGGGGAAGGAGTGTCAACCGTGATAGAGCTGGGCTCCGGTTCTGATGCCCAGCGGGAGCTCGCAGTCCAGCTCAACCAGGCCAGCGCGGCCATGCGCGCTCACGGCGGGACGGTGCGCCGCTTCACGCTCTCAAGCATCCCCGGATCGGTGGGACTGGATGGTGGGCCCGCCGCCAACGTGCTGTTTCGCGAGGGACGCTGTGTCCTCATCGTCGGAGACGAGACGTCAGCGACCGACCATCGAGCACCAGCCGTTCACACCGCCCGAGCCATCTACGCCCGCACCCACCGCCGCGCGGGAGCCTGCACATCCTGACCGAGGGTCATCCCTAGCACCGGCGCGAGATGCGAGTGCTCAGGTGGTCAAGACGCGCCCAGCGGGGTTCCAGTAGTAACGGCGCGGACTTTTCAGGACGCGAGACCACCGCCTTCGCCCGATAGCAGAAGTGCGGGCCGGTCCAGCGGGAAGACTCAAGACTGCCGGTGGT
>JBAPXO010000316.1:0-2770 GCA_049284255.1 Solirubrobacteraceae bacterium
CGGTAGCGGTACTTCGGATCTCGGCGCGGTTGCGTTTGGTAGCGGTCATCCGCGGTCCTAGGCGGTTCTGGAGCCAGCTCGAGCTTGGGAGCCGGGGGCTCGAGATAGGCGTCGAGCCGGACCGCAGGGCGAGTTTGGCGCTGCTACTGGGTTCCCAGGGCGACGTGGAGTCGTTGGGCGTGGGTGAGTTCGTGGTCGGGGTTGCTGGCGGCGTCGCCGATGTCGATCTCGACCCAGTTGACCTCGCCGGTGAACTGGTTGCCGGTGGGGCCGTAATCCTCTGAGACTGGGGAGCCGTACTCGGCGCCGACATCGCAGGTCTCGTCGGCCGAGAACAGGATCGGTTCGGTCTTCTCGATACGTCCGCTGCCGATCGGCTCACCGTCGGTGTAGAGGGTGGCGGTTCCGCCCTTGGCGAGGCCGCCGCCGTCGTAGTCGAACTCCATCCGCACTTGGTGGGTGCCCGCCGGGAGGGGTTGTCCGCCGCGGACGTAGTAGCGCTCCAAACCGAAGAAGTTGTACGTGTAGGTCGGCTTGCCGTCCTTGACATACAGGCTCCATCCGCCGGTGACGCCGCCCTGCGCGACGATCACGCCGTCCACGCCGGTGTCAGGAACCACGACCTCGGCGGTCACGGCGTGGGACTTGTTTTTGATGTTGAGCACCGAGTTCTCGGTCAACCGGCCCATCCCGGAGAACAGCAGCTGGCGGCGTCCTTGGACGAGCTGCGGACGACCGGCGATCTCGGGGTTGGCGCGCTCGGCGAAGCGGTCATCCAACGGCAGGCAGTTGTACTTGACCGCCTCGATCAGCCACAGCCGCTGCAGGTCATGCAGCCGTTCAGGCTGCTCGGCTGCGAGATCGTGGGCCTGGGTCCAGTCATCGGGCGCGTAGAGCTCCCATACGTCGTCATCAAACGCGGGCAACTCGACCGAACCCGTCTCCCACGGGGTGCGGTGCTTGGTGACCGCGGTCCACCCCTGGTGATAGATCCCGCGGTTGCCGACCATCTCGAAGTACTGGGTGCTGTGACGCTCGGGCGCGTCGGCGGCGTTAAACGAGTACGCCAGGCTGGTCCCCTCGATCGGATGCTGCGCGACCCCGTCGACCATGATCGGGTGCGGCAGCCCGGCGACCTCAAGCACGGTCGGGGCGATGTCGATCACGTGACAGAACTGGGTGCGGACCTCCCCGGCGGCGGTGATCTCCTTTGGCCAGTGCACGATCGTTCCGTTGCGAGTGCCCCCCCAATGAGACGCGACCTGCTTGGTCCACTGATACGGCGTGTTCATCGCGTGCGCCCACCCGACCGCGTAGTGGTTATAGGCGTCCGGGCCGCCGAACTTCTCGATCCGTGACGACATGAACTCGGGGGTCTCAAGCGCCCCGAAGCCCTGCAGGGTCACCATCTCGTTAAACGTTCCCTGCAGCGACCCCTCCGCCGAGGCGCCGTTATCGCCGATGATCAGCATCACCAGCGTCTCGTCGAGGATCTCCAGATCCTCCAACGCATCCACGAGCCGGCCGATCTGATGATCGGTGTGCTCCATGAACGCCGCGTAGATCTCCATCTGGCGCGCCAGCACCGGCTTCATCTCATCCGCGACGTCATCCCACGCCGGAATCTCCTCATGACGAGCGGTCAACTCCGCGTCGGCGCCCAGCACGCCCAGCTGCTGCTGGCGCGCGAACGTCTCCTCACGCAGATGGTCCCACCCCTGATCAAACTTGCCCTTGTACTTCTCGATCCACTCCGCCGGCACGTGATGGGGAGCGTGCGTCGCTCCCGGAGCGAAGTACGCAAAGAACGGCTTGTCCGGCATCAGCGCCTTCTGCTGGCGGATCCACTTCACCGTCTTCTCCGCGAGATCCTCGGTCAGGTGATACCCATCCTCGGGACCCTTGGGAGGTTCGATTGGGGTCGTGTTCTCAAACAGCGCCGGGTAATACTGGTTGGTCTCCCCGCCGATGAACCCATAGAAGTACTCAAACCCACCACCCGGCGAAGGCCAGCGATCAAACGGCCCCATCGGACTGGTCTCCCACACCGGCACCTCGTGGCACTTCCCGAACTGCGCCGTCGAATAGCCGTTCAGACGCAAAGTCTCCGCCAGAGGCGCGCACGTGTTCGGACGGACCGACGTCTGCCCCGGCGCCGACGTCGCGGCCTCGGTGATCCCACCCATCCCGACCGTGTGATGATTGCGCCCGCTCAACAACGCCGCCCGCGTCGGCGAACACAACGCAGTCGTGTGAAACCGCGTGTAGCGCAGCCCGCCGGCCGCGAGCCGCTCGGCATTCGGGGTCGCGCACGGCCCGCCGAACACACTCGCCGACCCAAACCCCGCGTCATCGATCAACATCACCAGCACGTTCGGCGCACCCTCCGGTGGGCGCAGCGGCACCAGCGGCGTAAACGACGTGTCCGGATCCTTCGCATCAAACGTCGTCAACCCAACCGTTGGCCGATCAGGAATCGGCAACACATCCCGACCAGCAACAGGCTTGGTGCTCATCCGCGCTCCGATCCTCGAGAAGTCATCACCAGTAAGCATCCCCACTACCCGGGCGAGCCCACCTCACCCCACGCGGGTGACCCGGCCCACTCGCCGCGGCTTGCACGAACAGCCGAGAATCAGAACTCGCGACCGGTCAACTGAGCACGCTACCCAGCTCGGTCAGACACGGCGCCCTCTCGAGCGCCGAGGTCTCATAGAGCGTTAGTGGGGGAGACTACTCGGGGCTGACGTTAGGCCAGGATGAGCAGCAG
>JBAPXO010000317.1:0-1597 GCA_049284255.1 Solirubrobacteraceae bacterium
CGCGTCGTCCGGGCTGCGCACGAAGGACATCGCGATGATGTCCGCGCCGGTGGCCAGCGCCCAGCGCAGGTCCGCCTCGTCCTTCGCCGGCAGCGCGGGGGCGCTGACGTTGATGCCTGGCAGGTTGATGCCCTTGTGGTCGGAGATCTTCCCGCCGACGACGACCCGCAGGTACACGCGCTTCCCGCTGACACCAGTGACGTCGAGCTGGACGTTGCCGTCGTCGATGAGGATCCGGTTGCCGGCCCGCACGTCGTCGGCGAGGCCCTCGTAGGTGGTGGAGGCCTCGTGCTGGTTACCCGGGATGTGCTCGGTGGTGATGATGAACTCATCACCCGCGCTGAGCCGCACCGGGCCGCCGGGGAACTCCCCGAGGCGGATCTTCGGGCCCTGGAGGTCGGCGAGGATGCCGACCGACCGCCCGGTCGCGTCGGACCCGGCGCGGACGCGCCGGTACGTCTCGAGGTGGTCAGCCTGGATCCCGTGACTCATGTTGAGCCGCGCGACGTCCATGCCGGCCCCGATCAGCGCGGTAATCTGCTCCTGACTTGAGGTCGCAGGCCCAAGGGTGCAGACAATCTTCGCACGCCGGCTCATCCTGAATCCCCTTCCATTGGTCTAAACCACATTAGCCCATCCGGGACCCCAGGTGATCCGGGTCACAAAGAGTTCACCGTGTGTTGGCGCCTACTGTATGCACCAGCCGGGTCAGCGGAGCACGAACGCACGGGCGACGAGGCCCGCGGAGGCATGCCGAGCGCGCTTTCCCGCGAGCCAAAGCGCGTGCCCCTGTTTCTGGACTGAGGAGGGAGGGAACTCCCCGGCGAGCCGAAGCGCGCGCCCGTGTTTTCGGACTGAGGAGGGAGGGAGCGAGGGACGAGCGACTGACCGACGAGGGAGAAAACACGGGCCTCGGGCGCGCGGAGGCGAGCGCGGGAAGCCGCGGGAAGCACTGCGCGCGGGTAGTACTGCTCTCAGCTGGCGTACTCGGGGGCGGACGGCGTCGCGCCGGCGGGATTGACCCAGCGCTTGTAGCTCTTCTCCCAGAGGCCATCGGACTCGTACCTGGCGATCACCGCGTTCACGAACCGAACGAAGTCGGGGTGCTGCTTCGACATCGCCAGGCCGTAGGGCTCGTCTTCCAGGCTGGGGCCCACGACCTTGGTGAACGGGTCCTGGGCGGCGAGGCCGTAGAGGATCGCGTCGTCGGTCGAGATCGCCGCCACCTGGTCCTGCTGCAGGAGGACCAGGCAGTCGGTCCAGAAGGGGACCTGGACGGCGGTGATCTTGGGGCGGGCCGGGTAGTCGTCGATGGTCGTCACTGAGTCCGAGCCCGTGGTCGCGCACACCTTCTGGCCGGCCAGGCCGGCCAGGCCGTTGGTCGCCTTCGAGTCGTCGGGGATGAGGACCCGCTGGTGGGCGTCGAAGTAGACACTGGAGAAGTCGACCTGCTTGAGGCGGGCGCAGGTGATCGTCATCGTGTGCGCGACGATGTCGACCGTCCCGCTGGTGACCGCCGGGATCCGCTGCGCGTCGGAGATCGCCTTGAACTCGACCTTGTCCGGGTTACCGAAGATCGCCTGGGCCACCGCGCGGA
>JBAPXO010000318.1:0-2271 GCA_049284255.1 Solirubrobacteraceae bacterium
GACCACCAGTTCCGAAGATGACGTGGTCGTGATCGCGTTCTCCGGCCATGGCAGCGATACCCACGAGATCATCACGTACGACACCGACGTGTACGACCTGCCATCCACGGCGCTGCCACTGGACGAACTCACCGACCTGGTGAGCGCGATCCCCGCCAAACATCTGCTCGTCGTGCTGGATTGCTGTTTCTCCGGCGGTGCCGGCGCCAAAGTCCTGACTGCGCCCCTCACACCGCGGGGAGGACCAGGCGGCCTACCGCTTTCGACTGACGTGCTCCTCAACAAGATGGCCGGGACGGGGCGGCTCATCCTAACCGCCGCGACCGCCGAGCAGCCCGCCTGGGAGGATGTACGCCTCGGTCATGGATTCCTGACCTACCACCTGCTGCAAGCCTTCCTCGGGCCGGAAGAGGTCGCGCACGACGGCCGCATCAACCTGCTGGCGCTGTTGCAGTACGTGACGCGGCGGGTCAAGGGAAGCGCTTCCGGGACTGCGGCCGCCCGGCAGGAGCCGACGCTCCGCGGCCGGTGGGACGGCGAAGTCATCTGGCCGGTCTTCACGCCCGGCTCCCGGTACATCGCGTTGTTCCCGGAGCCGGCCAAGTCGCCGGTCACGGAGGACATCCGGAGTCTGCGCGGCTACGGCCTGCCTGAGCCAGTTCTCGATCGCTGGGCGGTGCACCTCAATGGCCTCAACCAACTCCAGCAGGATGCGGTCAACGAGGCCCGAGTGCTCGACGGCCGCAACGTGCTCGTCATGGCGCCGACGTCCTCTGGCAAGACTGTCATCGGGGAGCTGGCGGCGCTCCGGGCTACCCAGAACGGCGGGCGCTCCGTCTTCCTGCTGCCCACCAAGGCACTAGTTAACGAACAGCAGGACAAATTCGAGCGGCTGTATGCACCCATAGGGGTGCGCACCATCCGTGCCACCGGCGACTTCGCCGACCAGGTGCCAGCCTTCCTGCGCGGCCAGTTCGACATCGCGGTACTCACTTACGAGATGTTCACCCGGCTCGCACTTGCAAACCCGCACCTGCTGCGCATCATCTCGGTCATCGTGGTGGACGAGGTGCAGACCGTCGTCGACCCTAAACGCGGGCAGGCGCTGGAGTTCCTGCTGACGCTTATCAAGAGCCGCCGGGCGCTCGGCGTCGAGCCGCAGCTCATCGCGCTCAGCGCCGTCCTCGGCGATCTCGGCGGCCTCGATACCTGGCTGGATGGGCATCTACTGCACCGGACGAAGCGCCCCGTGCCCCTCGATGAAGGCGTGTTGGATCTCACTGGCACCTACCGCTACCGGGACAGGGGCGGCACCGAGCACCGCGAACAGCTCATCCCACCCCAGCCGGGCGCCTTCGCGAGTGCGCAGACACTCCTGATCCCGCTCGCGACGAAGCTGGTCGGCGAAGGGCAGCAGGTGATCGTCATCCGCGCCATCCGGCCAGAAACCAGGGGCGCCGCCCTGTATCTCGCGAGAAACCTCGGCCTGCCCCCTGCTCAGACTGCTCTCGATGCACTTCCAACCGGCGATCCCAGCATCGCGAGCCAGCAGCTCCGGCAGTGCCTCCAGGGCGGTGTTGCCTTCCACATCTCGGATCTCAACCGCGACGAGCGCCGCGTCATCGAGGACGCGTTCCGCGAACCGGACAGCAAGATCCGGGTCATGGTGGCTACGACCACGCTGGCCCAGGGCGTCAACATGCCCGCCGAGACGGTCGTCATCCCAGAGTTGCGCCGCCGCTCGGGAGCGCGCACCTTCAAGCCCTACCGGGTAGCGGACTACAAGAACATCGCTGGGCGGGCCGGGCGACTCGGCCTGACGGATCGCGGCCGCGCTATCGTGCTGGCGCTTTCGCACGGGGATGCCAACTACTTCTGGACCGAGTACATCAACGGCAGTCCGGAGAACATCCGCTCCACATTGCTCGACCCAGGCGCTGACACATACACGCTCGTCCTGCGCGTCGTCGCCGTGGCCTCGCAGCAGATCGGCACCGACGATGCCTTGTCTGGCGATGACGTGGTTGCCGTCCTGGCGGACAGCTTCGCCGCCCACCAGAACCGCTTGACGGGTAGCAGCGACGCCTTTGAACCCGCGGAGGTCGCCAAGGTCCTGGCTGAACTCCAGCGCGAGCACTTCGTTGAGGAAGACGGCACCGGCCTGCACCTGACGCCGCTCGGCACGGCGGTGGCCGAAAGCGGCCTGGCCGTCCGTTCGGCCGTCGCCGTGGCAAGGGTCCTGCGCCGACTCCAGCCGCAGCAGCTCAACCG
>JBAPXO010000319.1:0-11308 GCA_049284255.1 Solirubrobacteraceae bacterium
GGGGCGCGGGCGGCCTGCGGACGCGTGGATGGTGGCGCCCGACGCAAAGCCTGGCGGTCAGCCGCCGCGCGCCTACCGTGACCTCGGCCGGTGGCTGGCGCGTGCGATCGAGCAGCGCTCCGCGAGTCCGACCGGCCTCGAGCGAACGGGACGGGAGATCGGACGCGAGCTCGCGCCTGATGATGCGCCGACCGGCATGGAGGAGGTGGAGCATTCCCTTGCCGCGCTCGGGTTCGCTCCCTCCCAGGCTTCGCGCGAGGAGGGGCGCCTGACAATCTGCCTCGGCAACTGTCCGTACCGCGATGTCGTGCGCGAGAACCAACCGGCGATCTGCGCGCTCCACAAGGGCATCACCAGAGGATTGCTTGACGTGCTCGCCCCCCAGGTGCGCCTGTCCAGGTTCGTCCCCCACGATCCCGAGCGGGCGGGCTGCGTGATCGAGCTCACGAGCGCGGCCTGATCCCGGCCCGCAGCTTTTACACAGTTGAATTGTGTAAAATGGGGCGTCTCTCGCGACCCCACACAAGGGAACCCATATGGCATACGTGATCAGCGAGCCCTGCATCGGCGTCAAGGACAACTCGTGCGTCGAGGTCTGCCCGGTCGACTGCATCCATCCCACCCCCGACGAGCCCGACTACGGCGAGCACGACCAGCTCTACATCGATCCCGAGGAATGCATCGATTGCGATGCCTGTGTCGAGGCCTGCCCGGTGGACGCGATCACTCCCGAAGACCAGGTGCCGCTTGAGTGGCAACGATTCATCGAGATCAACGCCGCCTACTACCGCCGCGGCCGGTGAGCGCCAGCGCCTGTGGCCTGCTGCGGCCCTGACGCTCTGGCTCCGCGCAATCGGGTCACTCCCGAAAGTGAGCGAGACGTCGCTGGTTGCGGATAGGGTTCGCGCGAGGGCGGACCGCTGGATCCTGACGAGCAAATCAATCACATCGCGGAGTTCGCGGACTCTGGAGTACGCACGTTTCAGCGACAGGGCTCGCTTGTCGGCGTCCCCGGCTCCTACGGGCTCAAGCGGTGGCTTTACGCACGCTGGCGCAACAACGGCAACGCGATCTACACCTTCCTGGGGTCGCTGCTCGCGATCGGTCTGAGCGGGCTCTGGGCATGGATCGTCAAGCAGCCCCTGGTGTTCCCGAGCCTGGGCGCGACCGCATTCTTGATCTTCGAGACCCCGATGGCCGAAGTCGGATCGCCGCGGAACACGATCATCGGCCACAGCGTGGGAGTAGCTGCCGGCGCCCTCTCGCTCGCCATCTTCGGGCTCCTGCACGCCCAGAGCGTGTACGTCGTGGGCATGACACCGGCCAGGATCGGGGCCGTGGCCGTGGCCGTGGCGCTCACCGGTGGCGTCCTTCGCGTGCTGCGATCGGCTCACCCGCCAGCCGGCGCGACCACCATCATCGTGGCCTCGGGGCTGCTGGCCCATCCGCGCCAATGGCTCGACATCATCGTCGGGGTCCTGCTCTTGACCGTCGCCGGATGGGTGATCAACCGCTCGCTCGGGGTGCCGGCTCCGATCTGGTCCGCGCGCAAGTGACGGCCGAGCCATCGCGAGGCCTCCCGCCTCACGCGACAGCTCGGCCGGCGCTCTGCCCCCACTGCCGGCGCTCTGCCCCCACTCTGGCTAAGACTCGGTGGCCGGCTGGGTCGCCAGCGCGGGGGCGGCGGTCGACCGCAGGTGAAAGCGCCCAGCGATCTGTTCGCGCAGCCGCAGGCGCAGCCGCAGACGCGGGCGCGGGTTTGAGGACGCCTTGGCGAAGCGCGCGTTCGCAGCCACTGCCTGGAGCTCGGCCTGGCGCTGTTCGGCGAGATGAAGATAGAGATGCGGGTGCACGGTCTGCCTCCTGAGAGTGCGGTTCGCCGGTGTGGCCTCCGCGTGACATCAAGCTACGAGGACGCAAACCGGCTCACCATGTCATTTGACAGGTACGGCGCGACTTGCGCAACGCCGCCCTCGCAGGTTTAGACGGCGCTCGAGCCAGGAGGCTCGTGGACGGCGGGGTCGCGCGCGAGCAGGTCTTCGAAGACCCGCAGGAGCTCCAGGGTCCCCGAGAAGCTGCGGATCTCGTCGCCGTCCTGGGCACGCACGGTTCCGCTGAGGCGGTTGTCATCCCCGCGAGCGACGTGTATGAGGAGATCCACTGCCACGTGTCATCCGGCGTTGACGCCATCCGGAACGCGAGCCTCGCACGCCACCGGCCGGATGGCACTAGGGGAGCCCCTGGAAAAGTGCCTAGGGACGACCCTAGGAAGAGGGAGCCTGCACCTCCGCGCCAATCCCGGAGGCGTTGAGCCGGGATGCCAGCTCGTGGCGGGAGCGGACATTGACCTTCGCGAACACGTTGCTCAGGTGGTACTCGATGGCCTTGGTCGAGAGATAGAGCTCCTCGGCCACCTCGCGGTTGGACTTCCCCGCGGCCACCAGCCTGGCAACGACGTCCTCTCGGGCCGTCAGCCCGTACCCCTCGTTCCCGTCCTGGCGCTGGCCCCGCACCCCGCAGGCCGAGAGCTCGGTGTCACACCGCCCCACGAAGGGCTCGGCGCCGAGCTGTTCAAAGCCCTGTCGTGCGGCGCGCAGCGCCGCGATCGCGTCGCGGCGGCGCGCGTTCTGACGCAGGAACCGCCCGGCCGAGAGCTCGAGCAGGGCCGCGTAGAACGGCGATCCGACGGTCGCGGCAAATTCCCGGCCGCGCTCGAAGGCGGCGTGGCCATCCTCGCTCTCGCCCAGCGCACGGGCAAGCTCGCCGCGCAGCCGCCAGTACTCGACCGGTGTGACGTCGCTTGACGCCGCGTCGCGGCCGGGTTCGAGCTCGTCCAACGCGGCCGCCGCCTCGATGGTGCGCTCGGTGGCGATCAGGGCCTCGGCACGCATCAGCCGTGGGACGCGAAATCCCATGCCGGTGGCCCGCCCCGCAGCGGGATGCTCATACAGCGGCTGCAAAACCGCGAGCACGAGGTCCCATTCGGTCCTCACCCAGGCGAGGTTGGCGGCAGCGGTGCAGGCGTAGTAGACGCACGCGGGAACGGGCACTCGCGCGGCGGCGACACCGGACGCCTCGACATGCTCGCGAGCCGCGGACCAGTCTCCGCGGCCGGCGGCGAGGAACGAGGCCACGGCGTGCATGAACGGGAGATCCCAGGAGCGCGCGCTGTCCTCACCGAGGGCAACCGCGACCTCGGCGTGCGCCAGCGCTTGGTCCCAGCGACCAAGGTGATACTCGCTTCCGGCCAGGGCGCTGTAGGCGTTGGGCAGGCTGCGCACGAAGGCTCCCGCCCGTGACCACCGGAGTACCGCCCAGAGGTCCTCGGTGGCGCCGTTCAGATCGCCCGCCCACAGCCGCACGTTGCCGCGTGTCGCCAGCAGTTCGGCCTCGAAGGGCGCGGGATCGATTCGCTGCGCTGACAGGTCGGCCAACTCGACGAGCGCCTGCGTGGCGCCCCCCGACGTCGTCAGTCCGATCGCTCGCGCCTGCCGTGCCGTCACGCGGACCGTGGGCGGCGCCCCCGGCGCTGCCGTGGCCCGCCGCGCCCAGGCGATGGCCTCCTCCTCACGACCCATGAGCGCGTAGACGAGCGCCAGCGCGGAGGCGAGCGGCCCCTCGAGCTCGGGGTAGAGAGCGAAGTCCGGCCGCGCGGCAACCGTTCGGAAAACGGTCTCGGCCTGCTGCAGGTCTCCGGCGGAGGCCATCAATATCCCAAGCGTGAACGTCCGCCGGGGACCGTCACCACAGCGAAGGACCTCGTCGCGGCGGCTGTTGGCCGCGGGCACGTCACCGGCCAGCAGGAGGCACTCCACCGCACGCAACAGCGTCAACTCCCGCTTGTCGGGGCTCTCGGCGATACGCGACGCCCACAACAACCGCTCCACTCCGGCGGCCAGACGGCCGTCGGCAATTTCGGCTTCGGCCGTGACCTGGAGCTCGGTCGCCAGGTCATCGTCGGAGCCGTGGCTGGCTGCGGCACGGTGGCCGAGCGCATCGGCGTCGCCGATCTCCTCCGCCCAGCGCAGATGCAGCGCGCTGCGGCGGGCGGGCGAGAGATCGTCTCGGACAGCCGCTCGCATGAGGGGGTGAGGAAAGGAGATCTCTTCGGGCAGGCGATCGGCAACGAGCGTCAGCAGATCCGCCGCCAGCGCTTCCTCGAGCGCCGGAAAGGGATCGCTCAGGGCGGCAACCGAGCCCGCACGGGAGAGCTGGCAGCGGACGCCGGCGACGGCCGCGGCGGCGACGAGCCTCTGGGCAGCGTCGCTGAGATCGGTGAGGCGGGCCAGCACGGTAGCCGAAAACGAGTGGGGCGCCGGCAGGACACCGGGATGGAAGTTGAGCGTTTCCACGGGGATCTCGTTGAGCAGCGCCTTGACGTAGAGCGGGTGACCGCCGGTGTGCTCGCGCAGGCGCTCGCTGGCCGCCCTGGTCAGCGGGCCGATCCCCATCGTCTGCGCGAGCTCGGCGACCTCGGCATCGGTCAGGCCTCCGAGGCTCACCCGCTGGACCCGTTCGGCGTCGGCCAACAAGCGTGACCAGCTCGGGCCCAGGCGGGCGATTCCCTCCCGGCGGCTCGCCAGCAACACCAGAACGCGATCTCCGTGTAGCCGGCGCACCGCGAAGAGGAGCGCGGCCGCCGACTGAGCATCCATCCAGTGGGCATCGTCCACCGTGAGCACCACCGGGGCTCTGTCCTGAAGCGAGCCCAGCATCGCCAGCAGGTCAGCTCCGACCGAGAACGGAGTCGCCGGAGCGCGCGTGCCGATCACTTCCGTCCGATCCGGCGATCCTGCATCCGCCCGACCGTGAACCATGAGCTGCGTCACCACCCCGTAGTCGAGGGTGGTTTCGGACTCATCGGCGCTCGCCCGGAGGTCGACCACGTCCGGCTCCTGTGACAGACAGAAACGCAGGAATGCCGTCTTGCCGATCCCGGGCTCGCCCTCGATCCACAGCACCCGCGGCTGACCGGAGCGCGCAGCGACGAACGCCTCGGACACGACCTCGAGTTCGGCTGCGCGTCCGACGAACCGGTTGAGCGAAGCCTCGTTCGTGACGCCCCTGCGTCCCACCACCACAAGATCAGCGAAGCAGATCTCTAGGGGGTTGTCTAGGGATCGCCCCAGGGCGCGGCTTGCGCCGAGATGTCAGGCTAATCCGGCTCGCCGAGGGCGAGAAGAAGTCTTGACGAGCCGGCCGCGACGGCCCTAGGGAAAGGACTGACAGGTGACCGGGACCCTTCATTCGGTGGCGCAGTGGTGTATCCGCCGGCGCTTCGTTGTCGTCGGCGTTTGGCTGGTGGTCGCGGTCGCCCTCGTCGGCATCTCCCACCAGCTGGGTGACAACACCAATGACAACCTGTCGCTTCCGGGAACCGACAGCCAGAAGGCGACCGACTCCCTGAGCCGGTCGTTCCCCACCCAGGCCAACGGCACGAGCCCGATCGTGCTCCACGCGTCAAGCGGAAAGCTGACCGATTCCAAGTACGCGGATGCCGTCAACGAGGCGGCATCCGATCTGAGCAAGGCCCACGATGTGGCCTCGGTCGTCAACCCCCTGACGCCGCAGGGAGCCTCGGCGCTTAGCAAGGACCAGTCGACCGGCTACCTCTCGGTCACTCTGTCGGTGAGCCCGGGATCGCTATCCGAGGGCGATGCTCAGGCGATTATCGACACCGCGGCTAAGCCGGCCAAAGCCGCCGGCCTCCAGGTCGAGACGGGCGGCCAGCTCGGCCAGAAGGTCTCAAAGCCCGCCACTGAGTCCAGCGAGCTCATCGGGATCATCGCCGCGATGGTGATCCTGACCCTGACCTTCGGGACGCTCACCGCGATGCTGGTGCCGATCCTGACCGCGATCTTCGGCTTGGTGACGACGCTTGCGATCATCCGCATGCTCGGGCATGTGCTCACGGTGCCCTCGGTCGCTCCAACCCTGGCCACCATGATCGGCCTCGGCGTGGGGATCGACTACGCCCTGTTCATCGTGACTCGGCATTTCCGTGGGCTTCACGAGGGCCGTGAGATCAACGACTCGCTCGCTCGCGCCGCCGCCACGTCGGGGGGCGCCGTGTTCTTCGCCGGGTGCACGGTGACGATCGCCCTCGTCTCGCTGTTGGTGGCCGGGATCCCGCTGGTGACGACCCTCGGCCTCATGGCGGCGATCGCCGTGGTCGTCGCCGTCCTGGCCGCGCTGACGCTGCTCCCGGCCACGCTCGCGATCCTCGGACCACGAATCAATTCGCTGCGCGTCCGCGAGGCCAAGACCGACGAGCACGCCAGGCGCGGGCTGTGGGCGAGGTGGGCCGGCGAGATCTCCAAGCAGCCGGTGATCGCCGGCGTGGCCGCGCTTGCGATCCTGATCCCCCTCTCGATCCCGCTGCTCTCGCTCTCGCTCGGTCAGCAGGACACCGCCGCTCTGTCGACGTCGACCACCGCCCGTCGCGCCTATGACCTGATCACCAAGTATTTCGGCCCGGGGGTCAACGGTCCGCTGATCATCGCCGTCACTCTGGGCACGCCGGCGCAGCCGTCGTCGTCGGCGTCATCGAGCAGCTCGTCCAGCGGCTCATCGAGCGGCTCATCGAGCGGCTCATCGAGCTCATCCGATGATCGCTCCACCGACCCGCGCCTACAGACGCTCGTCAAGGACGTCTCATCGACCGCGAACGTCGCCGCCGTCAGTCCGATCCAGATCGACAAGGCCGGAACCGGAGCCTTCTTCAACGCCATCTCCAAGTACGGACCGGCCGAGGACCAGACCACGGCTCTGGTCAGGCAGCTGCGCTCGAGCGTCATCCCAGGTGCGGAGAAGGGCACCAACATGGTTGCCAACGTGGGCGGGACGACCGCCGGGTACGACGACCTAGCCTCGAGGATCTCGAGCAAACTGCCGCTCCAGATCCTCGTCGTGATCGTGCTCAGCTTCCTGCTGTTGATCCTGGCCTTCAGGACCGTGGTGGTGCCCGCTCAAGCAGCGGTCATGAACCTGCTCTCGATCGGGGCGTCCTATGGCGTGCTCACGGCGGTGTTCCAGTACGGCTGGCTAAATGGCCTGATCGGGTTGCACGAGCCGGTGCCGATCGTCTCCTACGTTCCCCTGTTCATGTTCGCCGTCCTCTTCGGGCTCTCGATGGACTACGAGGTGTTCCTCGTCAGCCAGATCGAGGAGCACGTCCATGCCGGCGAGGACAACCGAACATCGGTGACCTCGGGGCTGGTGACGAGCGCGCGGGTGATCACGGCGGCCGCCCTGATCATGGTGTTCGTCTTCGGAAGCTTCGTGCTCAACGGCGACCCCACGATCAAGCAGTTCGGGGTCGGTCTCGCCGTCGCGGTAATCCTGGACGCCACGGTGGTGCGGTGCCTGCTCGTTCCCGCCCTGATGATCATGATGGGCAAGTCCAACTGGTACATGCCGCACTGGCTGGACCGCGTCGTGCCCCACACGAGCATCGAAGGGGCCGAGTTCTTCGACCAGCGCGACCGCCAGGAGGCGACCGAGCGCGAGGCCGAGCCCCAGCCGGTGGCTTGAGGCGGGGTCTCCGTCCTACCGCCGGACGCGCGCGACACCTCCGTCGGCCCGAGGGTCGCTCCCGCCCTGCCAGTCTTCGTCGTGCCACAGCACCTGGGCGTGACCGACCGCGCTGCTCTGACTGGGAATCGTGGCCACACCGAAGCCCGCCGCCGCCAGTGAAGCGACAGCGGCAGGTTCGACGTCCGCTTCGACGCGCGCGGTCGGCGTGACTTCGCCCGCCGAAGCGGGCCAGACGGCAAACCGCGGCGCGGCGACGGCGTCGGCGGGCGGGGCGCCGGCCAGGAGCGCCAGCAGCAGCTGAGCATGGATCTGGGCGTGGACCTGACCGCCCATCGTGCCGAGGACCCCGATCACCGATCCGCCCCGGCGCACCATCACCGGCATCAGCGTGTGCGCGGGGCGCTTGCCGGGGGCGATCACGTTGGGGTGCCCCGGGATCAGCGAGAAGCTCGACCCGCGGTTGTGAAGCACGATGCCTGTAGTCGGCTCGAGGATCTCAGCGCCGAAACCGAAGAACAGGCTCTGGATCAGCGAGACCGCCCGCCCGTCCTCGTCGACGGCCACGACCGCAATCGTGTCGCCTGCGGCGTCCGCGGCTGGCGTATCGGCGGAGGCGACATGTCCGCCGGCGATTTCCGCGATCCGGCTCGCGCCCAACCACGCGTCGCGGTCGAACGGATGAAAATCAGGGTCGCAGAGCATGCGCTGGCGCTGGTCGTTGCCGACAGCGAAGATGGCCCCCAGAGGGCCGGCACCCGCCCGGAGCGGATCGGAGGCCGCGCTGGCCTCGAGCGCGAGGAGCGCCTGGAGGAGCAAGACCCCGGACGAGTTCGGAGGGCTGGTCATCACCTCAAAGCCGCGGAAGCCCGCGCTGAGCGGCTCCAGGATCGTCGGCGCGTAATCGCTGAAGTCCGCGGCCGTCAGCGCACTGCCCTGAGCCCGAAGACCCCTGACCAGCGCCTCTGCCACCGCGCCCCGGTACAGCGTCGAGGCACCGTCATCGGCGATCGCCCTGAGGGTGGCGGCCAACCGTGGCTGGACGAGTCTGTCGCCGACACCCAGCCGTCGGCCGCCGGGCGCGAACACCTCCGCGAGGCCAGGATCCGTGTCGACCCCGGAGGCTCCTTGGATCGCTCCAGCGAGCCCGGGTGACACCGGAACGCCTTCGCCGGCCAGACGTTGTGCCTCAGCGAGGACCTGCTTCCACGGCAGCCTGCCGCCGATCTGGTGTAGCCGCTCCCAGCCCGCCACGGCGCCGGGAACCGTAACCGGATGAACCCCGTCGGTCGGCATCGTATTCCCGAGCGCGCGCAGCTTCTCCACGTCGACGAAGCCGGCGGCCGGACCGCTGGCGTTGATCGAGAGGACACGGCCGTCGGGCTCGGCGACGAGGGCAAACAGGTCGCCGCCCACGCCGCAGTTGTGGGGGTAGACGACGGAGAGCGCAGCGGCGGCCGCGATCGCGGCGTCGACCGCGGTTCCCCCGGCGCGCAAGGCCACGGCTCCCGCTTCCGAGGCAGCGGCGTGGGGCGCCGCCACCGCGCCGGCTGTTGGTGGGGGGTCGATTCGCACCGAGTAGTCCACGACCAGCCAAGATAACGCGAGCTCGCGAGCGCCCTGAGCGCCGCGGTCAGAGGGGGTTACCCGTCGTCGAGCAGCCCTTGGAGCGGACCAAGCAGGCGGGCTGAGCGCCGCGAGACGCCGGGGAGCGCCAGCAGCCGGTGAGTCGCCGCCTCGCCGGTTTCGTGGCGGCCGAGCTGCTCGGTGGCGATTGGGTGCCAGCGCTCGTCGATGACCTCGCGCGGTGAGCCTGCCTCGACGACGGCGGGGTCAAGCTCGAGGTGCTCGCTCCACAAGGCGATCCGAGTCGCGCGCGCCAGCTCCGCGTCGTCGGTGACGACGTTCATCTCGGTGTCGTTGTAGAGCGAGTGGGCGTTGAGGTTGGCCGACCCGATCGTCAGCCAGCGATCGTCGACGATCCCAACCTTGGCATGTACGTACAACGGATCGGTACGGGTGCCCGAGCGCGAGCGCAGGGTCGCCGCGAGCAACCGAGCGTGACCGCGATCGGCGGCGACCAGCTTTGCCAGCTGGCCCTTGGTGTCGTCTTGGCCGTTGTTGGCGCGTGCCGGCAGGACCACGACGATCCGGAATTCCTCGCGCGGCGGGTTGCGGAGCTTGTCGCCGAGCAGCCCGACGATCTCCGGGGCCCACAGGAACTGATTCTCGAGGTAGATGTAGTGCTCGGCGCTGCGCAACGCCCAGACGTAGGACTCGAGGATGCGGAAGTCCCCGCGGGGGACGTCGTCGTACATGTCCTCCGAGACCGTGCGCACGACCTGCACCGTGCTGCCGGCGGCTGCTGGCGGCGCCGGGATCTTCGGCAGTCGCTCGCCGGCGACCGCAGCCCACCTTTGCGCGAAGTGATCGTAGACATCGGCGACCGCGGGGCCCTGGAGCTTGGTCCCCACGTCGTGCCAGCCCAACCGCCGGTGCGCGGCGTGCTCGCGGCTGTCGTTGCGGTCACCGCCGAAGTCGGTCATGTCGATCCCGCCCACGAACGCGACTTCCCCGTCGACGATCACCGTCTTCTCGTGGTGGCAATGGAAGGGATGCTCACGAGGGTCCCGCTGGCAGCGGATTCGCGTCGACCGCGTGAGCGCCTCGATACCTTCGTCGACCTCCTTACGAGAGGGATGAAACCCCGCCAGCGGCGCTCCCGCCCAGACGAGGATCCGGACGTCCACGCGCTCGGCAACCTCGGCGAGCAGCGTCCCGAGCACCGCGCTTGGATCCCCGCGGACCAGCTCGAAATGCGGAGCGACATGCCATCCCGTGACGTACACGAACTTTCGCGCGGCCTTGATCGCTCCGGCGATCGCCGCGAAGGCGTGCTCGCCGTCGATCAGGACCTCGAGGCGGCAGCCGGGTCGAGGCGGGGGTTCGCCAGTCGCCCACAGCCCGTCGTCGGGGTGCAGCGCTCCAGACCAGCCCAACCGGCCCAGACGCCGACCGTGCTTGGCACACACGATCCGCTCCAGCGAGCCGCCGACCGCCCTGTCCAGGCCGGAAACCAGATCCCTACCACGACCGGTCACACGACCATCTTGACGAACCGGTCGCCGAGCGGGCGAGTCCTATCCTTAAAGCATGGCCAAAACGTGGGTTCTCGATACCGAAACCAAGGGCACGGGCGCCCGCATGGTGCCCCTCGAGAGCCTGACAAAGCGTCCGTCGGCCGCCGAGCCGGTGCTCGCGCCGCGTCAACCCGTGCGACCCCCGGAGCCAGAGGGGCCCAAGCCGAGAGCGCCCCACAAATTCAAGATCGTCGACCTTATGTCCCGCCAGATGCTCGCCGACGGCGCCAGCACACGTGAGGCGGTGGATGTGCTGGGAGACGTCCGCAGCGTCGTCGACGTCAGCGTTTACTCCTGGGATGAGGAGCGCGCCCGCTGGCGGTTGCTGACGCTGCCCGAACGCCGGGCGCTCTGGGAGCTCGCCCACCGCCCATAGGCGGTGGCAGGCGCCGGGCGAGGTCGCCCGATCTCACGAAGACAGCGTCCTGGCCGTCTTAGACGTAGGTCCGGGCGTCGCGCAGCGATCGCTGGTTCGCGCGCGGCTTCAAAGCAACTCCGAAAGGCCCTAAATCATGAGCATCTCCACCCCGGCAACCATCGGTCACCGGGTGCATGCGCTGGACTGGGAAGGCCTGCGCTCGCACCTTGACGATCGCGGGTTCGCGGTGACGACCCCGTTGTTGGACACGGATGAG
>JBAPXO010000320.1:0-13765 GCA_049284255.1 Solirubrobacteraceae bacterium
CGCGGCGGCCGTGGCGACATAGCGCAGGCGAAGCTTGCCGCCCGGGTCACCGGGGTCGATCGCGGCCTTCAGCGCCAGGCCGTGACCCTGGCCAGGGCCGAGCTTGGCGATGCTCCAGCAGTATCGCCCGGCTCGCCGGTGCGCGCCACGAGCGCTGGTGATCCGCAGCCCGGCCGTCGATGTGACACACACCTCGGCCCGGTCGATGGGGGCGGTGGCGGTAACGGTTAGACGCTGGGCGACCGTTTGCCCGGCGCGGGCACGCGGGCGCCGGGGCGCGACCGCGAGCCCGAGGTGAACGGGAGCCGGCGCGAACACCGAGATGCCGTTCCCCGTGAAATCGGGAGTCGCGAATAGGCCGCCGGCGGGACTGAAAGCGAGGCCAAAGGGATCGCCACCGGTGCCAAACGGCGAGCCCGAGACGGGGGTGAGCGCCCCGTCGCCGGCGACGGCGTAGACGAACGCCTTGTTGCTGGCCGAGCTGGCGACCCCGAGCAGCTTTCCAGTGGGACTGAATTGCACCCCTCGGGGCTCGACGCCCGCGTAGTAGGGCGATCCGGGATCCGCCTTCAGCGCGCCCGGGCCCGAGACCGAGAAGATCGAGACCGTGCCGCTGATGTTGTTGGCGGTCGCGAGCTTGGATCCAGTCGGATCGAAGGCGACCGACACCGGACCAGATCCCGTCGCCACCGGACCACCCGCCGGAGTCAGGACACCCCCGCTGGCAACCGAGTACATCGAGACCGTCTCGTAGCCGTAATCAGCAACCGCCAGCAGGCTGCCATGGGGCGCGAAGGCCACCGAGATGGGGAGCGATCCGGAGCCCGTGTCGAACGGGCTTCCCGGAATCGGCGCGAGGCTTCCGCTCCCGGATACCGAGAAGACCGAGACGTTGTTACCGCCGAAGTCCGTGACGGCGAGCAGTCCCCCGTCGGGGCTGAACGCCAAGGACGACGGTGAGCTACCGGCGGCGAAGGGCGAGCCGGGCACGGGCGTGAGGCCACCGCCGGGGCCCACGGAGAACACCGACACCGAATCTCCGTAGATGTCGGCCGTCGCCAGCAGCTGCCCGTTGGGGGAGAAGGCCACAGACTGAGGCGAGCGGCCGGTCGCAAACGGCGATCCCGGGACCTGGCGCAGGCTGCCATTGTGGGCCACGCCGAACACCGCCACCGCGTCACGCTGGGACAGCGTGGTGGCCAGCAGGGTCCCCTGACGCCCGAAGGCCAGTGAGTTCGGATTCCCCGGGGCGGCGAACGGCGAACCGGCAACGGGATGGAACGCCGGGGACTTCGCCTGCGCCGCGCCGGCGGCGCCAAGCGTCGAGATCAGCACCGCTCCCGCGAGCTGTATGAGCAGCCTCCTCACGAAGCACTGCATTCTTGCTGATCTGCGTGCCGGGCGCGCTCCTCAGAGCGCGCGCAGGGCGGGCAACAGCTCGCGCTCTGCCCAAACGAAGAACTCGTCCTGATGGTCTGCGCCGATCTGAACCAGCGCCACCTCGGTGTAGCCGGCGTCCACGAACGGCTTGATCTTCTCGACGTGCTCGTCGACGTCAGGGCCGCAGCCCAACGAGTCGGCGACCACCTCGGGGGTGACGAACTGGGTCGCGGCCTCGAAGGACTCGGGGTTGGGCAGGTCGGCGTTGACCTTCCAGCCCAACCCGAACCACCGAAACTGTTCGTGGGCGCGTTGGATCGCGGCGTCGCGATCGGGGTCATAGGCAAGGGCGATCTGCCCCACCCGCGGTTTGCCGGCGCCGCCGTGCTGCTCGAACATCTCGACGAGCTCGGGCTTGGGCTCGATCCCGATCATCAGGTCTGTCTTCTCACCGGCCAGGCGGCAAGACGCCTCACCTGAGACGGCAATCCCCATGGGGACGCGCTGCTCGGGCAGGTCCCAGAGCTTGGCCTGCTCGATGTCGAAGTGGCGGCCACGGTAGTTCACCGACTCCTCGCCGTCGAAGAGCTCGCCGATGATGTCGACGGCCTCCGAGAGCATCTCGTGGCGGACGCCGACGGCCGGCCAGCGCTTGCCGACGACGTGCTCGTTGAGGTTCTCGCCGGCACCCAGCCCCAGCCGGAACCGGTTACTCGAGAGGATCTGGACCGTCGCCGCCTTCTGGGCAACGACCACCGGGTGGTAGCGCAGGATGGGACAGGTGACGTACGTCATCAGGCCAATCCGCTCGGTCACCGCCGCGGCGGCCCCGAGGATCGACCAGGCGTAGCCGGAATGCCCCTGCTCACGTAGCCATGGCTGGTAGTGATCGCTGATCACCGAGAAAGCAAACCCGGCGGCCTCCGCCTTCTGGATGTCTCGCACGAGCGCGTCAGGCGGGGACTGCTCGCACATCATGGTGTAGCCAAAATCGGTCATGCCGTGGCGCTACCCACCCGGCCGATCGTCACACCAGGCGCCGTGCCCGGTTTGACCACCCCGGTGCGGCCTCGCCGCCGCCAATAAGATCTGCGGCGTGCCTGCACCGCAAGGCTCGTCCTCGCAGGCGGGCGGTCCGTCTCCCGGCCGACTCGCGATCGCTCAGGTCACCCCGTTTGCCTGGGAAGCGGCCAATGAGGTCAACCGCTACGTGGCCCGGGTGTCTGAGGAGCTCGTGGCGCGCGGCCATCGCGTCCTGATCTTCGCTCCTTCGGAGTCGGCTTCGCTGGTGCGCGATAGCCGCAAGGCGATCCGTTCCCGACCGGAGCAGTTGCTCGATGCGGGCGATGATCAGCCCCGGGTGGTGGGAGTCGGCGAGGTCCTTCCCTTCGTTCCCGCCCGGCGGCGCGCGGCATCGCTTCCGGTCGACGTCGCGCGCACCCTCGAGGAGGCCTTCAGCACGCTCGCGCTCGACATCGTCAACGTGCACGAGCCGTTTGCGCCGAGCGCCTCGAGCGCAGCCCTGCGCCACTCACGGGCGCTCAACGTCGGCAGCTTTCACGCTCCGACCGAGCGCATCCTGTCCACGCAGCTCACGGGGCCGCTCTCGCGGCTGCTCTTCGCTCGCATGGACGCGCGGACCGCGAGCTATGCGGCCACGCGCACCCTCCTGCAGCGCTACTTCCCCGGTGACTACCGCGTGATCACCCCGGGAACCGATACCCCCGTCGCCAATCCGGCTCGCGACGCTCCAACCGAGCTCGTGATGATCGCCACCGAGGAGCGCAGCGCCCTGCGCACCTTCCTGCGCTCACTCCGCGGGCTGCCGGCCGACGCCCGCTGGCACGTCACCGTGTGGTCTGATCGCCCGGCGGCACTACCGGCCACCCTGAGCCGAGCCCTGCGCGAGCGGATCACCTTCGTCGATGCCTCCGAGCGCAGCGAAGACGAGGTTCTGGCAGCCGCCGACATCGTGGTCCTGGCCTCCGAGGGCGACCGGCCGATGCCGGGGACCCTGGTTCGGGCCCTCG
The DNA here is from genome assembly GCA_049284255.1 of Solirubrobacteraceae bacterium. Taxonomy (GTDB): domain Bacteria; phylum Actinomycetota; class Thermoleophilia; order Solirubrobacterales; family Solirubrobacteraceae; genus Palsa-465. The sequence continues at coordinate 3,411 of JBAPXO010000320.1, forward strand.
GCGCCGGAGCCGTTCCGGTGGCGTCGCGCCTGCCGGCCTACGAGGAGGTGCTGGGCGACGGCGAATACGGGTTCATCTTCGAGCCCGGAGAGGCGCAGACGCTGACCTCCCATCTCAGTCGTCTGATCTCCGAGCCCGAGCTGCTGGCCCGCGGCGCCGAGCGGGCCCGCACGCTTCAGACGGCACTCGGGTGGCCACGCGTGGCGAGCGAGCTCGAGCAGATCTACTCAGAGCTCGTGGCCCGTCGCCAGGACGATGCCGGGCATCCTGGCGTCCGCGAGCGGCTGCGCTCGCGGCCGCTGATCGATGTCGACCTGCACATGCACACCGATCACTCCTATGACTGCGCAACCCCGGCCGAGGTGCTGCTCGCCCAAGCGCGCGAGCGCGGCCTGGGAGCGATCGCGGTGACCGACCACAACGAGATCTCCGGGGCCTTGGAGGCACGAGCGAAGGCGTCGGGCATCAAGGTGATCGTCGGCGAGGAGGTCAAGACCGCCGAGCAGGGCGAGGTCATCGGGCTGTTCATCGAGGAGAAGATCCCGCGCGGCATGACCCTGCAGGAGACGATCGCCGAGATCCGCCGCCAGGGCGGCCTGGTGTACGTCCCGCACCCCTTCGACCGCATGCACTCGGTTCCCGACTACGAGCACCTCGTGGATGTGATCGACGACATCGACGCGATCGAGGTCTTCAACCCCCGGGTGGCGATCTCGGAGTTCAATGAGGAGGCGGTCCGGTTTGCCGCCAAATATCGCATCCCGGCGGGCGCGGGCTCCGATGCCCACGTCACCCAAGGACTGGGGTCGGTGCGCATCCGGATGCGCGACTTCGACGGTCCCGAGGAGTTCCTCGAGGCCCTGCGCGACGCCGACATCATCCGCAATCCGGCGAGCCTTCTCTACGTCCAGGCACTCAAGTTCCTGCAGACCAAGGCCCTGCCCGCCCCCGCCCGCCGGGCTTCCCGCGAGCGCCGCGTACGGCGCGCCACCGGGCGCAAGTCCTGATGCAGTCGCAAGGACAAGCTCGCGAGCCGTCCAATCGGGCAGGTGTGCCGGCAACCGACGACGAGATCCGGGAGAAGTACCTGGAGCGGGCCATCCGCGAGCTCAACACGTTCGCGCGCCATCTGGCCGAGTGCCCGCACTGCCCGCGCGGCCAGCTGATGCCAGTGCTGGGCTCCGGCCACCCCCAGGCCGACATCTTCATGATCAAGTACTCGGCGCGGCCGTCCGAGGTCGAGGAAGGGGTGGCCTTCTACGGGCGGACCGGCAACGCCCTGATGAAGTCGCTCAAGCGCCTCTCCATCGATCCCCTGGCCGTGTACGGGACGCTATGCGTCAAGTGCCCGGTGGCCGACCCGGCGATGGCCGACCCCGCGTGCGTCGGTCGCTTGGCCGAGGAGCTGGCGATCGTCAGTCCCAAGATCGTCGTCGTGATGGGTGAGGACGCCCTGATGGTCGTCAACGAGCTCGGGATCCCTTTGGGTCGCGAGCTCTCTGCCTCCCCCGGTGAGCTCCAGCGCTTCACCCCCGCGATCGAGGCGCTCTACGTGCCCAACATCGACGAGTCTCTCGACGAGGACGGCGCCAAGAGGGAATTCTGGTCGGCCTTCCGGGTGCTTGGCCAGTGGTGGGCTGACCTGCCGCCGTACTGATCACAGCGGCCCCGGCTCGGTGGGATGTGACGATCCCGTGAACCGGGTCGGCTAGTGTGGCCTCGTCCAAAACGAATCTGCAGCTGGCAGGCCGGGTAGGGCTGCGAGAAGGAGAGAGAATGAATAGACGGATCCTCGCCGTGCTGACGGGCGTACTTGCGCTCGCCGTCGTGGCCCTACCGAGCGCGGCACAAGCCAAGGCCAAAGCCAAGGCGCCGCGTGCCCGGTACTACCTTGCCCTGGGGGACTCGCTGGCCCAGGGCATGCAGCCCAACGTCCAGGGCGTGACCAGCGTCACCAACCAGGGCTACGCCGACGATCTGTTCGCCACCTATCGCTCCAAGATCAAGGGCCTGAAGCTCGTCAAGCTTGGATGCGGCGGAGACACCAGTCAGAGCTTGGCCACCGGCCAGGGCAACACCACGAACGCCAGGCTCCTCCACTGCGACCGCAAGGGCGGATCGCAGCTCAGCGCCGCCGAGCGATTCCTCAAGAGCCACCACGCCAAGGGCGAGGTTCCGCTGATCACGCTTGATATCGGCGCCAACGACGTCGACGGCTGCGCCGCCGCCGCCAATGTCGGCGCCTGCGTGACCGCCGGAATTACCGCGATCAACACCTATGTCCCGAAGATCGTCAGCGGCATCAAGAAGGCCGCCCCCAAGGGCACCAAGTTCGCGGGGATCAACCTGTATGACCCGGTTCTCGGCGGCTACTTCAGCACCAACTCCAACGTCAAGGGCCTGGCGCTGGCCTCGCCGGTGTTCCTCAAAGAGGTCAACCAGAGCCTGGGAACCGACTTCACGAACGGCGGGTTCGTTACCGCCGACGTGGCAGACGCCTTCAGCAGCTACAACAGCACCCAGACCGTGACCTGGGAGAACCAGCAGATCCCGGTCAACGTCGCCACGGTGTGCGCCTGGACATGGGCATGTCAGACGCCGCCGACCGGTCCGAACATCCACGCCAACAAGAACGGCTATCAGGTGATCGCCAACTCCCTCCAGGCGGTGATCGGGCGCCTGAAGTGATCTCGTAGGAGGTGGGGCGGGGGCCGCGATCACGGCGGCCCCCGGCTACTCCATCACGAGGATGATCTTGCCCAGCTTCCCGCCGCCCTGGAAGTGCTCGTAGGCCGCGGGCGCCTCGCTCAGGGAATAGGTCTCGGCGATCGGGACCTTGACAGCGCCCGAGGCCAGAAGCGGCAGCACCGAGCGCTCGACGCCTCGGGCCGTCAGCGCCTTGCCCTCCAGGGGACGCGAGCGCAGCGTCGAGCCGTGGATCCGCCCCCGCTTGACCAGCAGGAGGCCGAGGTTGATCTCTCCCTTGGCTCCCCCGCCCATCCCGATCACCGTGATCCGGCCGCCGGTGTTCAGCGCCATGAGGTTTTCGGTCAGGTTGACCGCGCCCACGAGCTCGAGGATGACGTCGAACGGTCCTGCCTCGGCGAAGCCCTCGTCGTGCGGGATCACGTTGGCGCCGAACGCCGAGACGGGCTCCCTGAGATCCGGGTTGCGCACGGTCGCCGTCACGCGGGCTCCCGCGGCGTGCCCGAGCTGGATCGCCGCCGTACCCACGCCTCCGGCGCCGCCGTGGACGAGCAGCCGCTCCCCCGCGCGGAGATCGGCCTGGGTGAAGATCGCATCGTGGGCGGTTGTGAAAACCTCGGGAACCCCGCCGGCCTCCGTCCACGAGAGCTCCTCGGGAACCGGCATCAACACGCGCTCGTGCACGACGGCGAGCTCGGCCTGGCCGCCTCCGCCGACGATCGCCATCACCCGGTCGCCCTCGGTGAAACGCTCGGCCCCCGGACCTCGGGCGACGACCTCGCCAGCGAGCTCGAGTCCCGGAATGTCGGGGGGCGAGCCCGGCGGAGCGGGGTAGTTGCCGCCAAGCTGGTGAATGTCGGCGCCGTTGATCCCGGCGGCCCGAACCCGCACCAGAACCTCGCCGTGCCCAGGCTCCGGATCGGGACGCTGCTCCACGATCAGCTGCTTGTCCTGGACGGTCGCGGCGAGCATCTACTGCACCCTAGCGTCCCGAGTCACGACGGCGCTCGCGCCTCAGCGGCGCTGTCAGTAGCTGAAGATCGCGGTCTCGTCGTCGCCGATCCAGTCGAACATCGGGGTGGCGCCCGCCAGCTGCGCGTTGGCCAGGAGGTCGGCCTCATCGAGCTTTCGGGCGTTGAAGCAGATCGGGCACACCAGCAGCGTGCCGCCCCCCTCGACGTATTGCTCCACGAGCCGCTCGAGCGGCGGACATCCGTCGCAGGCGACGGCATGGGCATGGCCGGTGAGCGCCACCCGCACGGCCTCCTTGGTCAGGAACATCGCCACCGTCTTTCCCTTCTGCAGCGCCGCGCCTCCCACCAGGAATGCGATGGTCACGCGCTCTGAATCCTCCAACCCGGTGGCCAGGTTGACCAGCACCTTGTCGGCCATCCCTATCTCCTTGCTGTCCGGTTCCGCCGCCGTCTGCCGACGACGTCTGGACGCAAGCATCACCGGATCGGCGGCCGACTGCAAGCCGCGGTCTGGGCAGTCAGCCCGTGCGCACCAGCTCAGCCACGCACTCGATGTGCGGCGTCTGGGGGAACATGTCGACCGGCCGCACGCGGAGCAGCTCGTAGCCGGCCTCCGCGAGCTGAGCGGCGTTGGGCGCAAGCGTCGTTGGGTTGCACGACACGTACACGATCTTCTTTGGTCCCGCCTCGATGATCCGGCGCACGACCTTCTGAGACAGTCCTGCGCGGGGCGGGTCGAGGAGCAGCAGGTCGGGGCGCCTGGCCCGCTCCGCGAGCTCGCGCAGAGCGAGCCTGACATCCCCCGCGAAGAAATGGGCGTTGTCGACCTCGTTCAGGCGCGCGTTGGCGATCGCGTCGGCGACTGCCTCGGGCACGATCTCGAGTCCCCACAGCTCGGCGATCCGGGGCGACATCAACAGCCCGATCGTGCCGATTCCGCAGTAGAGGTCATAGACGCGCTCAAAGCCCTGAGGACTTGCGTATTCGGTTATGAGCGCATACAGGCGCTCCGCCATCTCGGTGTTGGTCTGAAAGAAGGCCTCGGCCGAGATCTCAAACCGCATCCCGCCGATCTCCTCCTGGAAGCGGTCGGTTCCGGCCAGGAGCTCGGTCTCGCCGCCCTGGGTGGTCTCACCGAGGCTGTCCTGGCGCGTCCACAGCAAGCCGGCAAGCCCGTCTCCGGCGCGGATCAGCGACTCCCGATCCAGTGTCCCCGGGCTCGTAACCAGCCGGACCTGGAGCGCACCCGTGCGCCTGCCCTCGCGGACGACGAGGTTGCGCAGGAGCCCGCGGCCGCTGCGCCGGTCATAGGCGGTCAGCCCCTGCTCGCGACACCAGGCCACGATCCGGTCGCGGGCGGCGTTGGCGGGCTCGGAGGCCAGCAGGCAGTCCGCGATGGGAACGATCTCATCCCAGCGCCCGGGGGCATGAAAGCCGCAGACAAGCTGGCCGCCAGGATCGGCCCCGAACGAGTACTCGAGCTTGTTGCGATAGCGCCACTGCTGCACGGCGCGCATGATCGGCTCGAGCTCGAAGGAGTCAAGCTTTCCGATCCTGGTCAGGGCGTCGGCGACCTGAGCCTGCTTGACCTCGAGCTGGCGATCGTAGGCCAGCACCTGCCACGGAGCGCCGGGGTGATCGGCCTGCGGAGCAATCCGGTCGGGGCTGGGCTCGAGGATCTCGGTCGCCCGCGCCTCGGCATAGGCGCGCTTGCGCTTACCGACGACCGCGCGCACCCGATCCCCGGGTAGCCCTCCGGATACGAACACCACGTATCCATCGGCGCGCGCCACGCCGGCGCCGCCGAAGGCCAGGGAATCGATCGTGAGCTCGAGCTCATCCCCGCGCTGAGGGCGCGAGGCGGCACGAGCAGCATCTGCTGGGGTGGCTTCCATGCCACCTAGGAAAGCAGCCCGCCGGCGGGCGGGCTCTCAACTACTAGCCCAGTGACTTCTCGAGCGCGCCCACGACCGACTTGCGGTTGGCGTGCTTGCGCTCGTAGTTGAGGACCTTGCGCTGCTCGGGGCGGCTCAGCTCCTTGACCCGGCTCTGGACCTGGTTGGCGTTGAGGTCGTCGTAGCCGAGGATCGGGAACGACGGGCCCACTCCGGCGGCGCGGCGAGCGCGGTCGGCGCTGCGGACGATCCGGTCCACGGAGTCGACCTTGCGCGCCCGCCGGGTCGCGGACTCCAGCTGCCCACGCCCACGGTCGAGCAGGGTCTCGAGATCGCTGAACAGCTCGTCGCTCTGCTGGCGCCCACGGCGGACGAGCTCGGCGACCAGCTCGTTGGCGTCCTTGCGGGTGACCCGGCCGCGGGAGGCGGCCTCGTCGAGCGCCTCCTGGATGCGATCACGAGTCAGGAAGACGATGTCGGTCGTGCGGTTCGCGGCCTCCGAGCTGGCGGCGGCGCGACCCGCGCGGGTTCCACTGCGCTTGGCGGTCGTCTTGACATCCTTGGCGCCGGCGCGGGCGGCGCTCGCCGTGCCCTTGGCGCCCGAACGGGCCGACTTGGCCGTGCTCGCGGTTGCCGATCCAGCGGCCTTAGCGGTAGCCGACGCGCCACCACTGCGCGACGCCCGCCGCGTCTTGGCGGCGCCGGCCTTGGCGGTGTTGCGAGTCTTGGTGGTACCCGACTTGGCCTGCGTGCCGGTGCGGCCGGCCGCCTTGGAGGCCGAGGTCCCGGTCGCCTTGGCGCCGCTCGCAGCAGCGCTGCGAGTGCTGCCCGAGCCGCTGCGGGAACTCCGACCGGAACCGCTTCCTGAACCGCTACGGGAGCTGCCGGTGGAGCGACTGGACGACGACGAAGATTTAGAGCTGGAAGAGGGTGAGCGTTTAGCGGGGGGCATGCTGAGGCTCCTGATTGTCTTGAAGGCTGGCGCGAGCCTATACAACTCCGACACGTTCGGCGTGCCCGGGACGTTTCATGCGCGGCTTAGCACGTGTTCGAGTAGCGCTTTCTGTGCATGGCGACGATTCTCTACCTGGTCCCAGATGCGCTGGCGGTCTCCGTAGAGAACCTCGGCGGTGATCTCGTCACCGGGGTGGGCGGGCAGGCAGTGCAGCGCGATCGCGTGGGGCGCGGCGAAGTCGAGCAACTGATCATCGAGCCGGTAGGGCGCCAAGGCACGGCGGCGCTCGCCGGCCGTGGCCGGGTCATCGCTCATGCTCACCCAGACGTCGGTGTACACCGCGTCGGCGTCGCGGACGGCGACGCGAGGATCGTCGGTCAGCAGAACTCCGTCGATCGGCTCGAGCTGATAACCGTCGGGCGCGGCCACGCGTAGCTCGACACCCGCCAGTCCGCCGACGATGGCCAGCGAGCGAGCGACGTTGTTGCCGTCGCCGACATAGGCGAGCTTGAGTCCCGGGAGCGAGCCGAAGGCCTCGCGCAGCGTCTGCAGGTCGGCGAGCGCCTGAACCGGGTGATGGCCCGCGGTGAGCATGTTGATGACCGGCACCGTTGCGTACTCGGCGAGCTCCTGGACAAGCGCATCGGACCCGGTCCGGATCCCGATCGCGGCCACATGACGCGAGAGCACAAGCGCGGTGTCGCGGATCGACTCGCCGCGGCTGAGCTGAAGCTCGTCGGGACGGAGCACCATCGGGTGGCCGCCCAGCTCGACGATCCCGGCTTCGAACGAGGTCCGCGTCCGCGTGGACGGCGCCTGGAAGAAAAGCGCCACGGAGCGGCGCGCCAGGGCGTCGGAGCTAAGCGGCGCCAACTTGAGCTCGGCGGCACGCTCGAGCAGCCGCTCCAGATCGTCGGTGCTCAGCTCGGCTCCGGTCAGGAAGTGGCGCGGCAAGGGCAGCAGTGTACGTTCGATGCTGGTGCGCGTGCTGACCTGGAATCTCATGCACGGCCGCTCGGTGCCCGGAGCCGGTCGCGACCTGTTTGACGAGTTCGCCGCCGCCCTCTCCAGTTGGGAGTGGGACGTCGCGCTGCTCCAGGAGGTACCGCCGTGGTGGCCGCGCGCTCTCGCCCACAGCCTCGACGCCGAGTACCGCCGCGCTCTGACCTCCCGCAACGAACTCCTGGCGCTCCGGCGCGTGATCGCGACCCGCTGGCCCGATGCGATCAAGTCAAACGGCGGGGGCGCCAACGCGATCCTTTCCCGCCGTGATCGCATCGTCGCCCAGCACCGCCACCGCCTGACGTGGCTGCCCGAGCGCCGAGTGGCCCATGGGATCGAGCTCGCGTGCGGAATCTGGGTTGTCAACCTGCACGCCACCGCACACAACACGGCGGCGGCCGAGCGCGACGGGCAGCGCGCCGCCCTAGCCGCAAGCGCGTGGACATCAAACGGACGCCCGGGCGTGCTGGGCGGCGACTTCAACCTTCGCTCTCCGAGCTTCGCGGGCTGGCGCCATGTCGCCGGACGCGACGTCGACCACATCTTCGTGACGGACGCCCTCGAGGTCGTCGGGGAGCCGGAGGTTCTCGACCGTGGTGTGCTTTCGGATCATCCGCCGCTGGCGGTGACCCTGCGTACAGCCGCTGGGATTTCCTGACCTCGGAACGTATGATCGGTGGGCAAACGTCGCTGGAGGTCCGCATGTCCCGACTCGTCCGCCTCGACCGCACCGGGCACACCGAGCTTGCGCAGTTTCACCGTGAGGACAATGAAAGCGTCGCGCGGGCGCAGGCCGCCCTGGACGCCGAGCTCGAGCGTGGGTACTTCGCCGTGGCGACCGGCGCCGACGGGGTCACGACCCAGGTGCGCGAGCTCGCGCTCGATGCCGACCTGGTGATCCTGCGCCTTCCCATAGCGGGCGGTTGACCCCGAACGCCGAGCAGGTTCTCGCCCCGGCGCCCGGCGGCGAGCTCCCGGAGCTGGCCAACGTCCGCTGGCGAAAGCGCGTGGACGAAGGTTCCCTGCGCCGTGCCGACCGTCTGTGGACGCTCAGTGCCGTCGCCCATCAGGTGCCGTTTGTCGTGGTCGCGCTCGTGCTCCCGATCCTCAACCCGATCATGATCCCGGTGGCGCTCGTGGCCCTGGCCTTCGCGTGGATCATCCCCGCCCTCTACGCCTCCCGGGGTGTGGGCGCGCTGCGCCAGCCGGCGCGCGCGGGGGACGCCGCCGAGAACCGGGCGCTCGGCCTGCTCGGTGATCTCGTCGGCCACGACGCGCGCGAGCTCCTGACGGCCACCGGGATGGTGCTCGAGCGCGGAGAGCTCGGGGTGTGGCTGGTGGCGGGCGCCGGGGCTCTGCTCGTCCGGCCGGGCGGCCGGCGAGTGCAGTGCTACTGCGTGCGGGCCACGGGCGAGGATCTTCCCCTCAGTGATCGCATCGCGCATCTGCTGCTCGCCCTGCGCGCCGACGAGCGCGGGTTTGCCACGGTCGCCAATCTCACCTTCTCGGGTGCGTGCTGGCGAGTCCGCCGCCGTCTTGACCCGCCCGGACGCCAGGCCCTGCGCGCGGCCACCCGCGCCGGGAAGCGAGGCTGACTAGGCCAGCCGGTCGCGCCTGCGGCGCACGAGCTCGATGATCTCGGGAGGTGCTTTGGCCACCGAGCCGCTCCGGTAGGGCGGTTCCGGGTCGTACTCGATCCCGAGTTGGATCGCCTGGGCGATGTCGTCGCCGCCGATCAGGCCCGCCAGCGTCAGCGCCATGTCGATTCCCGAGGAGACGCCCGCCGCGGTGATGACCTTGCCCTGGACGACCACGCGCCGCTCGACGGGGACAGCCCCGTAGCGACCCAAGGTCTCGAGCTCGAGCCAGTGCGTGGTCGCCGCGAGCCCGTCGAGGATGCCGGCGGCACCGAGCAGCAGCGAGCCCGTGCACACGGAGGTCGTCCAGCGCGAGTGCTCGTGGGCGTGGCGCAGCCAGTCGAGCATCGCCTCGTCGTCCAGTAGCGATCGCGTGCCCATCCCGCCGGGCACGACGACGACGTCGGGCTCGGTGAGATCCTCGAGCGCCTGGTCAGCGGTGAGGGCGAGCATTTCGTTCTCGGTGCGCTTCGGGCCGGGGGTGGCGGCGAGGAAATGCACGGTGGCCTCGGGGAGCCGCGAGAGCACCTCATAAGGACCGACGGCGTCAAGCGCGGTCAGCTGGTCGAAGATCGGGATCGCGATTTCAAGCGCGCGCGTGCCCATCGTGCCCCGCCGCCGCTCAGCCTCGCGCCGAGCGTAGTCCGAACCCGCGCAGCACCAGCAGCGCCTTCTCGCCGAGTGTTCCCCGAGCGGGGAGCACGCCCAATTGCATGGCCGCGTTATACACGTCGTAGAAGCCGCGGACCCGCAGCAGGCGCTCGTGCTGGAGCTCGGCGTAGAAGACGCAGTGCACGACCACGAAGCGATTGGTCGCGGGCAGGCCCTCCAGCGGCGCGGTGTGGGTTCCGATCAGCTTGCACGGGGCGGCCACGAAATGCTCGTTGGCCAGGCGCTCACCGGTCTTCTCCAGGCGGGCGTCGGGGAAGCCCGCCCACAGCCGGGTGGCGTGCTGGGCCAGCGCCGGGATGCCGGACAGCGGTTGTTCGGTGAGCGGATCCTCGTACTGGATGCCAGTCGCGCACACATCGGCGAAGGTGGCCGGGTCCTTGCCAGACCAGGCGGTCTGCCAGCCGTCCATCAGCTCGTCGACACCCATGGGAGTCAACCCTCGGGGGCGCCGAGGGCCGGCACGCCGGTCTCGGGCGTGGAGGCCTGGGCGTAGCGGCGGCGAGGGATCCGGCCG
>JBAPXO010000321.1:0-2434 GCA_049284255.1 Solirubrobacteraceae bacterium
GGATCGGCCCGTGGCGCCAGAGTAGCGCCCGCGACACGCACGCCGAGTCGCCCCCCCGCGCTGACAGGGCCAGTGCTCGCCCGGGCACGACGCCGACACCTCGCACGAGCCGTGATCGCAGCAGCCCCGACGCCAGCGCGCCGGGCGTCACATCGTGGCAGTCGCCGACCGGACCCCACGAGCCCGCATCGAAATCCCCGTTCCCGAGGAGGGGGGCGCCGAGCTTGGCGACGAGGTGAACGGTGGGGTTGGGAGCCGGGATCGCAGTCCCCGTAATCCCCGGCGCGACGGCGGCTGGCCGCAGGCCGAGCAGCTCACGCCGGACCGGCCCGACCACCGACACGGCCCGCCAACTCCAGCCGCGCTCGATCGGAGCGGTCATGACGAGCCTGCCGCGGCGGCGCCTCCAGGCGGCGAGGGGCGAGAGCTGTTCGACGATCGGGTGCCCGGCCACCGGCGGGTGGGTGACGAGCTCAGTGCCGTCCGGCAGCGCCCGGAGCGACCGCAGATCCGGGGCCGACGAGCTGACTGTCGCGAAGGACCGGGGCTCGGGCAACCCCACCCACCACAGCTCAAGCGGGCCTTCGCGGTGGATCAGCCTGGCGCCCGGCATCGCGTGCAGAGCCACTGCCAGCGCTCGCGGAGAGACGATCTCACGATGCTCGGGAAAGTGGGTGTCGATGTCGCCGCGAACCAGCAGCAGCGGCGTGCCGATCGCCGCGAGCACCCGGCGCGCGGTCGTCCAGTCGCGGTCGGCGAGGCTCCGCTGCGCGATCGCGATCGCATGCAGAAGCTCGCCAGACACCTGGTAGTACCCCTGGCGGCTTGGGACAACCGCGTGGCGGAACAGATCGGCGATGAAGCCGTCGCTGCCGTAGTACCAGGTGTACGGCATCTGGTAGAAGTCGTCGGCCGGGAGGATCAGCAGCGCGCCGCCGGCGGGGCTGCGGTTCGCGACGTCGGCCATCCTTGCCCAATCGGAGGGCATGGTGACGTGCGTGGACGGGAAGCCGTCGCGCGGGCCGGGGACCAGGACGCCGTCGTAGAGTGGGAACGCCGTGGCGAGGATCGCGGCGGCGGCGAGGCCGGCGACGGTCAGCTCGCGCCTGCGCCTCGTCGCTGCGCCCTTCGAGCGCCACCGGATCGCGAGGCGGTCGCCGAGCAGCGCGATCATCGACCCGTACAGCAGCCCGACGAGCAACAGGAAGCGGCCCGGCTCCCGGAGCAGCCAGCCTAGCGGCAGCGCGTATAGAAGGTTGAAGATCGCCGACCCGGGCGCGCGCGTTCCGGTCGCGGCCAGGACGACGAACAGCGCCACGAGCGCAGCGACCGCGAGCAGGCGGCTGCGCGCTCGCTCGTTCGCTCGCGCAAGGAGCAGGTCGGCGAAAGCGACGAACGGGAGCGCGTACTTCGCCACGACGAGCCAAGCGGACGAGTAGAGGTGCGCGTAGGGGAAGTATTCGGGATGGCTCCACCCCCAGTGTGGGTTCAGCCAGAAGTCGTTGCCGACGGTCGCTCTGCTCTCCGTCCAGGTCCAGGAGGCCAGTGCCGACAGCCTTCCGCCCGCGACGACCCGGAGCTGTGCCAGCGCCGGCACCCACCAGTACGCGGATGCGGCGGCAAGCGCAACCCCCGCGTACGCGAGGAATGCCGCGGAGCGCCTCCCGGACTCGCGGCCGAAACGGCACCAGGTCGCCGCCGGAGCGAGCAGACAGCAAGCGGCGATCGGCGCTAGCAGCGGCGGGTTCTCGTAGGCGTAGCCGAGGAGCGGCGCGGCCAGCACGTACAGGACGACCGCCCGTCGGCGCGCGAGCCCGCCGCTCCCGGCCGCGATCGCCACCGCCGGCAGTCCCGGGAGCAGAACCATCGCGGCGAGGTACACGGCGTTGGTCCCGACGACGCTCACGACGTACGGATTGAACGCGTACACGAGCGCTCCGGCCGCGGCGCCGGCCGCGGCGATTCTCAGCGCCCGCAGCAGCCCGTAGGCTGCGAGCGCGGCCCCCGAGAAGAGGATCGTGAGCCACAGGCGCTGTGCGAGCGCGGCCGATCCGCCGGCGTGCGTTACCACCCACAGCACCGCGCCCCAGGGCAGCTGGAAGGGCGTTCCCGGTGCGCCAAGGCCTGAGCCGGTCCATTGCCAGGCATCGAAGATGTGCGACAGCCACGCCGTTCCGTTGGGCGGCACGATGTCGCCGCCCGCGACCGCCCCGTGAAACCCGAACCACGTCTGCACTGCCAGCGCGGGCGCCAGCGCCACCACGGCGAGAGCGAGCCGGCGGCCACGAACCCCCGACGCCACAGCGTCGACCGCTGCGGCTTGCGCCGGCGCCGCCCGCGTCTCGACCAGCAGCAGCACCGCCGCGACTGCCAGCAACGCGACGGCGACCGTACCCGGGACGTTCGCCGACGCCCGCTCGTCGAACAACGTGAG
>JBAPXO010000322.1:0-1575 GCA_049284255.1 Solirubrobacteraceae bacterium
CGGCGAATCCCGTCAGAGCGCAGCATTCACGACCCCCAATCCGACCAGCGCGATCGCCGGCGGCGCGCCAGGACTCATGCCATGCGTCCGTTGAAATCCCGCAAATAGCGATTCTCACTTGACATAGATGGCATGTGCAGTGCGCCACCTAGATCTGTCCTGGCCGACGTGTAGGGACCTCCTCAGCTCAAGCGCGGCGCTGGGCCGCGCAGGCTTACAAACCGTGGAGCTTGAGGAGGCCCCAATGACGATCCTCATGGGATGCGATCAGCATCGAGCGCAGATCACGACGGAGTGGCTGGACACCGAGACTGGCGAGATCTCGCGGGCGCGGGTGTCGCCGGCGGACCGCGCAGGCGTGCGCCGGTTTCTTGAGCGCTTCGTCGGCCAGGAACTCGAGGTCGCGTTGGAGGCGACAACCGGCTGGCGGTTTGTCGGCGAGGAGCTTCACGCGGTCGGGGTGCGAGTGCACCTGGCCGAGCCGGCAGAGACATCAGCCTTGCGAGGGAACAAGAAGCGCGCGAAGAGCGACCGCGCGGACGCCCGCCATCTCCGGCAGCTGCTGATGGCCGACCGACTCCCGGAGTCGTGGATCCCGCCTGCTCACATTCTCGATCTCCGCGCCCGCGTGCGCCTGCGCCATACCCTCTCTGAGCAGCGCGGCGAGTGGCAGCAGCGGATCCAATCCGTGCTCTATCACCACGGCTGCCCACAGCGCGGCGACCTGATCAACCGCGACGGGATCGCGTGGCTCGCCGCTCAGCCGCTGGAAGCGTGCGCCCACGAACAGGTGAGCATCGCGCTCGCGATGATCAAAGCGCTCGACATCCAGATCGCCCCGCTGGATCAGGAGCTGCGCGCGTATGCGCGCCGCCAGCCCGGCTGCAAGGCGCTGCTCGCGCACTACGGAATCGGGCCGATCACATCGGTCACGATCCTCGCCGAGCTGGGCGACCCCAACCGCTTCTCCTCCTCCCGTGAGGCCGTCCGCTACTCCGGACTGGACATCACCGTGCATCAGTCTGATCAACGCCGCGCCCCCGGGCGCCTCTCCCGGCAAGGACCGCCCGCGCTGCGCTGGGCGCTGTTTGAAGCCGCTCAGTGCGCCCGGCGACGCAGCTCGCCTGACCATGCCTACTACCTCGAGGCGGCGGAGCGCCTCGGCGGCAACCGCGCCTGTCTCGCGGTCGCGCGCAAACTGCTCAAGCGCAGCTACCACACGCTGCGCGAGCTCGGCGAGGAGGCACTGCAACCCGCATGACCTCGCCGGTGCGCGCTAAGCCCTTCGTCACCCAGATGCGCCGCGGCCAGCTCCCGGCAAGCTCCTGCCGCCACCAGCCAGTGGACGGCCTTCATAGACAGAGCGGCCGCAACGCTTCCCCCAGCGGGATCACCCCATCAACCATCATGTCGCCGACCCGGAACCAACCCGGATCGTGGACCGAGATAAGGCTGGGCGCCCGCGCGCACACCACCCGCACCGCCAACCGCGCACACGCCCCACCGACCGCCCAAGACGTTTCACCCCTCAACCCAGACTCGCACTTGACAGCGGGACCCTGCACAGATAAGGAG
>JBAPXO010000323.1:0-4341 GCA_049284255.1 Solirubrobacteraceae bacterium
GACCAACATCGTGCGCAACGCACGCCACCACGCCCATCCGATGCGCCAGGACGTGACCCACGAGGAGATGGCGCGCGACTTCGACGCGATCACGTTCACGACGCCCGAGCGGGCGGCCGAGATCATCCACGAGGGGGTCAAGGCGGGCAAGAGCCGGATCCTCGTCGGACCCGACGCCTACCTGTTCGATGGCCTGGCGCGGGCGATGCCCACGCGGTACTTCAGCGTGCTGCAGTTCATGGAACGGATCAGCACCCGCGGGACTTCGTGACCTGGTTACGAGCGCGGCCCACTAGTGCATCGGGTTCGCCGCGCGCAGCTCTGACTCGCCGCTGTGGTTGACCGAGCCGGCAGGCTGCAAGGAAACGTCGATCCAGCGATAACGCCCGGCCCCCGGCGGAAGCGCGTAGACGCTGGTGCCGGGATGCACGGCGCCTAGCGGTCGCGAATCGAGGACCGAGTTGTAGAGCCAGACCTCGTCGTGGCCGTCGCGCGGGGTGGGCAGCGACGCGACCGTCAGCTCGAGCTTGGAGCTCGCGCCTGACCCGATCCGCCGTACGGTCCCGCGGACGTGCGCCAGCCCGCCGGGCAGGCCGATGAGCGGCTGCGTAGACGCGCTGTGACCCTGAGGCGCCGAGGTCGTCCGCGGCGCGGAGCCAGCAGGAGCGGGCAGGCCCCGAGCGTGGGTAGCGGCCCGGCGATGGCTCGCGCCCGCGGTGAGCAGGATCACGCTGGCGACGAGCGCCGCCAGGATGATGACCGCACCGGGAACGGCGACGCGGAGAAGCCAACTGCCCTGGTCGTGCTCGGCGTACGCAGCGCCGGTGTCGGTGTCGGTGTCGTTGGCGGAGGTCTCGGGCTCCCGCGCTTCGCGGGCGAGGCCGGCCAGCGCCTCCTGCACATCGTCGGGCGCATATCCGAGGTCTTGGCTCAGCCGCGCGGTCAGGCGAGCTCGGCGAGATCCGAGAGCGTCGAGGCTCGTGCCGGTCAACTGCGCGATGCGCCCATCCTCGAGGCCGCGGTTGCACCATAGGTCGAGCAAGGCGCGATCGGCTGGATCGAGCCTGTCGGCAGCGTCGACTAGGCGTGAGGTGCGTTGCGGATCCACGATGGGGGTATTCCCGCCTATGCGCAAAAGGTGCAGCCTTGGGTCACCGCGGGGCTCGCTCGATCACCAGCATGGAGGCTTGACCGTGCGGATCCGAAGTCGATGTCGACGAATAGGGGCGATCGCCGCGCTTTGCTTGTGCGCCTGGGTCGCCTGGCCCACGTTGGCGCTGGCAGCGTCGTTGCTCCGCTTCGTGCATGGGGTCCCCGGTGTCGGCCGGGCGACCGTGGAGGTCGATACCGGAAGTGGTAGCCGGAGTCTCGGCTCGATCGCCTTCGGCGAGGTCACACCATGGCACAGCATCTCGTCGGGGCGCTTCGAATGGAAGCTCGTGGGCCGGGGCGGCAAGCTGCTGGCATCCGGGAGCGCCACTGTCGGGAATGGCGCCTACGACATTCTCGTGCTCGAGAAGGGCGGCAAGCCGTGGCTGGGCATCTACAAGGCTCGTGCGGGCAAGCCTGGGACGAGCCTCGTCCGCGTCATCCACGGTGCTCCTGAGCTCGGGAGCCCAGAGCTCGCGATCGACGGCAAGGTGGCGATCAAGAGCCTGAGCTACACCCAAGCGACTCCCTATGTCGCGGTGACACCCGGTAGCCACAGCCTCGCCGCCATGCGGGCCGGAGACAGCTCGCCTCTGGTCGAGGCCTCCCATGTCAAGCTCGCCCCGGGCGTCGCGTATTCGGGCATCGTGCTCGGCACGCGTGGCCAGAAGGTGCGCGTCATCGCCGTGGCCGATCGAGGCGGCCCGGTCGCCGCCTCGCCGGCAAAGCCTGGATCCAAGTCGGGGCGAGCCGGGAGGTCGCAATCCCGGACCATCGAGGTGACGCCGGGCGACTCGCTGTGGTCGATCGCCCGTCGGCTTGTCGGACCGAGCGCCAGCGACGAGGCGGTGGAGCGCCAGTTGGTCGCGATCTGGAACCTCAACTCCGTGCACATCGGAACCGGAAACCCGAATCTGATTTACCCCGGAACGCGGCTCCGCGTCCCACGCTGAGCGCGTACGCTCAAGGAGCGCTCATGACCGCCACCTCCCCGCCAGCGATTCGCCCTCTGGACTTCATGCGGATCGACGATCTGCTCTCCGACGAGGAGGTGATGATCCGCGACACCGTTCGCTCCTTTGTGGCCGACCAGGTGCTCCCCTACATCGGCGACTGGTTCGAGGAGGGCAGGATCCCGATGGAGCTGGCGCCGGCGCTGGGGAAGCTCGGGGTGCTCGGGATGCACCTCGAGGGCTACGGGTGCGCGGGAGCGAGCGCGACCGCCTACGGGCTGGCCTGCATGGAGCTCGAGGCCGGAGACAGCGGGCTGCGCAGCCTGGTGTCGGTCCAGGGCTCGCTGGCCATGTTCGCGATCCACCGTTGGGGCTCTGAGGAGCAGAAGCTCGAGTGGCTGCCCAAGATGGCGGCCGGTGAGGCGATCGGCTGCTTCGGCCTCACCGAGCCCGATGCCGGCTCGGATCCGGGGGCGATGCGCACCCGGGCGCGCCGCGACGGCTCAGACTGGGTCCTTCACGGGCAGAAGATGTGGAGCACCAACGGCTCGGTGGCCGAGGTGGCGGTCGTGTGGGCACGTACCGAGGATGGCGTCCGAGGATTCCTCGTTCCCCGCGGCACCAAGGGCTTCACCACCCAGGACATTCACCGCAAGCTCTCGCTCAGGGCATCGGTGAGCTCCGAGCTCCTGCTCGACGACGTCCGCCTGCCCGCCTCGGCAATGTTGCCCGAGGCGACTTCGCTTCGGGGCCCGCTCTCGTGTCTGAACGAGGCCCGGTACGGGATCGTCTGGGGAGCGGTTGGCGCCGCGCGCGCCTGCTTGGAAGCGGCGCTCTCCTATGCCAAGGAGCGGGTGGCCTTCGGTCGCCCGATCGCGGCCACCCAGATCCAGCAGCAGAAGCTCGCGATGATGGCCGTCGAGGTCAACCGCGGGGCGCTGGTGGCCATGCACCTCGGCCGGATGAAGGACGAGGGCACGCTGGCACCCGAACAGGTGAGCATGGGGAAGCTCGCCAACGTCAACGCGGCGCTCGAGGTGGCGCGAGCTGCGCGTCAGGTGCTCGGTGCCAATGGCATCACCCTCGAGTATCCGGTCATCCGCCATATGAACAACCTGGAGTCGGTGGTCACCTACGAGGGAACCGCCGACATCCATGCCCTCGTCGTTGGCGGGGCGCTCACGGGGATCGACGCCTTTCGCTGAGCGCGGGGTGGGCGCGCTCAGGGATCGCAGAAGTCGGCGGCGAGCTCGGCCACCACTCCCGAGAGCGACCCTCGCTCCTTGGCGACGCGCAGCTGCTCGGCCGTGCCGTTCTCGGCGGCGAGCCGGGTCACCCCCTCCAGCGCGTCTCGGCAGCCGAGCTCGTCGGCGTGCGGCCGCACCGCTTCCAGGAGCTCGTCCAGGAGCTCGGTGACCGGGATCCGGGCTTCGCGTCGCGGATCGATGAGCCTGGCGGCCATCCCGTCGCGGGAGGCGATGAAGCGGTTCTCGGCGAGCATCTCCGGGCTGCCGATCTCGGTCGCCAGGTACCCCTCCTCGACCTCGAGGTGGGCGATCGATTGCAACAGAGCGACCAGCGACCGGGTCGCCGATGATCGAATCTGGGCGTCCATGATCCGGACCTCGACCGTGCCAAACCGAGGCTGCGGGCGGATGTCCCACCACAGGTAGGTCGGTTCCGGGAAGGCCTCGCAGCGCAGGAGCAGGTCGACGGTTTCGACGTACTCGGTGTAGCTGGCAAAGCCCCGCGGCACGCCGACGCGGGGGAAGGCCTGGAAGATAGGGATCCGGGCAGCGGCTAGGCCCGTATCGCGTCCCTGCCAGAACGGGGAGTTCGCCGACAGCGCCAGCAGCACTGCCAGATGGCCGCGCAACCGGTTGAAGAGCAGAATCGCCAACTCGGGGTCACGCACTCCGATATGAACGTGAAGGGCGAACGTCGGCTCACGCCGCGCGAGCTCCCGCATGGATCCGTAGACCGCCTGGTGACGGTCACCGCCGGCGATTCTTATCTCGCTCCAGACGGCAGACGGATGTGTACCCGCGCTCGCCGCGCGCAGCCCCAGTGGCGCCAGCTCGGCGGCCAGTGATCCGCGCAGCTCATGAATCTGAGCCGCGGCCGCGTCGACCCCGTGGTGGGGCTCGCTTGAGAGCTCGAGCGCCGAGCCATGAGTTTCGGCCGCCACCCGGGAGCCGAGCTCCGCCGAGAGCGCGGGGAGAACGTCATCGATCCGCTG
>JBAPXO010000324.1:0-16132 GCA_049284255.1 Solirubrobacteraceae bacterium
CGGCAGGCTGAGACCGCCCCTGTCCGCACGGGATTGCGCGCCGGCGCGGGCCACAGGAGCGAGATCGCCAGCAGCGAGACGGCCGCGGCCATCGCCCAGCCCCCGACCCGGTCGGGGATCGCTGAGACCGGCGCGGCTAGGGAGACCGGCAGGATGAATGCCAGCAGCAGCGAGGTCGTGGCGGCGGCGAGAACCGAGCTGACCACGCCGGCGAAGAGCACGCAGAAGGCGACCACCGCCATCGAGCACGCTGCCAGCCAGGTGGAGCGTGACGCCAGCGTGCCCAGCGCGATGAGGACGCAGCAGGCAATCCCGAGCGTGGCCTGGGCCTGCAGCCGCTCACGGATGGTCCCCGTGAAGTCGACGAGGAGCAGCATCGCGAAAGACCCGAAGGCGGCGAAGGTCGCCAGCACCGGGTTGCCGATCGCTTCGCCGGCGAGCGCGAACATTGCCGGCATGATCAGCGCGGTCCGGCTCGCGCGGCGCAGCGCGGCGAGCCCGGGATCGTGCGCTCGCAACCATCGCAGCCCGGGAAGGACGGGCCGCATTCTCGGTGCATCGCCGACTGTGGGTGCCTGCGTAGCGGTCACACGCGTCTCCCTGAGTGATGGCGCACCCGATTGCGGCTTGCGCTCGCTTCTGGAGCGCGAATTCTATGTTTTCTGCACGGCTTTCAAGACCGCGTCACAGATTGCCGATCTGTAGACGGAGATGCGGCGTCTGAACTTCCGGGCTGGCCTGACCGTACGCGGCGGCGCGGCGGTCGGGGGTGCGACCCCGCCGGAGGACGGGGAGACTGGTCTGGCAGCGCGCTCGCTGGGCTACCTCTTCCTCGCCGGGGCGGGCATCGGGATGGTTTCGCTGCTATTGCCGACTTCTCCGAAGGCCAACGTAGGCGGGCTCTGGTCAAACGTCGCCGTCGCTTTTGTCGGGGGCGTGGTACTCCTGCTCGGCGTCTCGCGCATAAAGCCCTGGATGCTGCAGGTCGCCCTGGCCGCGGGATCGCTCCTGATCACCCGCGCGGTGCTCTTGAGCGGTGTGGCGGTCAGCTTCTACTCGGTCTGGTTCATCTGGGTGGGCCTCTACGCGTTCTTTTTCTTCACCCGGAGGGTGGCGGCCGCCCACGTTGCCTTCGTGGCCGTCCTCTACGGGGCAACCCTGTTTCACCACACTCCGAGCTCGCCGATCGCGCGGTGGCTGACCACGGTCTCGACGCTGATCGTGGCGGGGGTGTTCATCGACACCCTGGTCCGCCGTGCCCGCCAGCAGGCCAGCGTCGCTGCCGAGAGCGCCCGCGCCATGGCTCAGGTCTCAGAGTTCGCGCACGGCCTGGCCGCGCTCTCAGATCCCGAGATCGCGCGCCAGGAGCTGTGTCAGGGCACGATGCGCGTGACCCAGGCTGTCCGGGCATCGCTGTGGGAACCCCGCGAACCCCGGGACGAGCTGGAAGTGACCGCGAGCGCGGGAGCGCGACCAGCCTACGTGGGGGCGAGCGCTGCGACAGCGAACTCACTGCGAGGTCTGCTCGAGGCGTTCACCACCGGTCGGCCGGTGACCGCGCCCAGCCCGCGCTCCGGGGGCGCCGCGCTCTGGCGGCCGATCGTTCGCGAAGCGCAGTCGGTGGCGGTGCTCGAACTGGAGTGGAGCGATCCCGTGATCCTCGAGGATCGCGGCATGCCGGTCTTGACCGAACTGCTGGCCGTCGAGGCCGCAGTCACGCTGGAGCGCGTGGAGCTGATCGGTGAGCTCGAGGCGATCGCCCGCACCGACGAGCTGACCGGCCTACCCAACCGCCGTGCCTGGGAGGAACAGCTGCCACGAGAGGTCATGCGCGCCGACCGGAGCGAGGCCCCGCTGTCGGTGGCGATGCTCGACCTCGACCACTTCAAGGACTACAACGACAGCCAGGGACACCAGAGCGGCGACACCCTCCTCAAGGAAGTCGCCGGCGCCTGGCTCATCGAGCTTCGGCCGACCGACATCCTCTCGCGCTACGGCGGCGAGGAGTTCGCGCTCGCGCTGCCGGGATGTCCATCTGACGAGGCCCTGGACGTGGTCGAGCGCCTGCGGGCATCGATACCGGCTGGACAGACCTGCTCGGCGGGCATCGCCACCTGGGAACGATCAGAGACGGCCGCCGAGCTCCTCGGCCGAGCCGACCGCGCCCTCTACTACGCCAAGCGCAGCGGGAGAAACCAGAGCGCCACCGCTCCGGCGGCTGGGGCCGGAACCCCGGTCGGCTGACTAGACTCGCAAACGTGAGCCTCCAAGAGCACAAGACCGGCGGCGATCGCTGTGAGGAGTGTGGCGCCAAGCTGACCCCGCGTGAGCTCGAGACCGTCCTGGAATCAGGCGGTCCTGTCCTTTGCTCGATCCACGCCGCTGAGGACGAGCCCGGACTCGCGGTCGATGAGTCCGAGCTCTCAGAGCCCTAAGGTCAGCGAGCACCAGCGACTACCCGGGCCGCGACGGTCCGGTCCGGTCGACCCCAGTTCTTCGGGGGCGCCGAAGGCACTGACGAGCTAGGTTCACGCCATGAAGTCCTTCGCGTCTGACAACTATGCCGGCGCCCACCCCGAGATCCTGGCGGCGCTGGCGGCCGTGAACGAGGGCCACGCCGTCTCCTACGGCGCCGATCCGTGGACGGCGCGGGCCGAGGAGGTGCTGCGCGAGCACTTTGGGTCCCGCGCGCGCTCGTTCCTGGTCTTCAACGGTTCCGGGGCCAACGTGCTCGCGATCCGCGCCGCCTGCCGTCCCTGGGAGGCGGTCGTGTGCGCACAGACCGCGCACGTCAACCTCGACGAGGGAGGCGCTCCGGAGCGGCTGGCGGGCGTAAAGCTCCTGACCGTCGCTGCCCCTGACGGCAAAATCACACCCGAGCAGGTTCGCTCGCAGCTGGCGCGTGTCGGAGACGAGCACGCCGTCCAGCCGCGCCTGGTCTCGGTCACCCAGAGCACCGAGCTTGGCACGCGTTACACCCCTCAGGAGCTCGCCGCCCTGGCGCAGACTGCCCACGAGCACGGCCTGCTTCTCCATGTCGACGGTGCCCGTCTGGCCAACGCGGCGGCCGGTCTGGGCACCGGGCTGGCGGCGATCACGATCGATGCCGGGGTCGACGTGGTCAGCCTGGGCGGGACCAAGAACGGCATGATCCTCGGCGAGGCGGTCGTGATTCTGGACCCAGCGCTCGCCGACGGGTTTGCCTATCTGCGAAAGCAGACGCTCCAACTCGCTTCCAAGGGCCGGTTTCTGGCTGCTCAGTTCGTGGCCATGTACGAGGGCGATCTGTGGTGGCGCAACGCGCACCATGCCAACGCCATGGCCAGTCGGCTCGCCGGCCGACTCGAGAAGATCTCCGCCGTCACGATCACCCAGGAGGTGCAGGCCAACGGCGTGTTCGCGGTCCTCCCGGCCCACGCCGCCGATCGGGTCCGCCCGACGTGGCCGTTCTACACGTGGGACGAGCACACCGGCGAGGCCCGCCTGATGTGCGCTTGGGACACAACTCCGGAGGAGGTGGACGCGTTTGCCGAGGCCATCGCCGACGCCTGCCGGTAGGAGCGCTCCTAGCAGCCTGGGTTCCGAGGGTTTGCGGCTGGGACTCGTCGTTCATCCCTCGCGCGACATCGAGGCCCCGTTCGGCGACCTACTGAGCTGGGCCGACGAGCGCGGCGACGAGGTCGTGCAGATCCCGATCGACGGTCAGGATCGCCGGGTCGCCGACACCGGTCGCCCGCAGGACTGCGACCTGCTGGTCTCGATCGGCGGCGACGGCACGATGCTGGCAGCGATCCGGGCCGCTGTGCCCGCCCAACGTCCGGTCCTGGGCATCGCCTGCGGAAGCCTGGGAGCGCTGACCGCCGTGCCTCCCGATGGCGTGACCGAGGCGCTGGAGCGCTTCGGCGCCGGCGAGTGGTATCGCCGCTCGCTGCCGGCGCTGTCCATCGACCGTCCCGGGAGCGAGGGCCTGTTCGCCATCAACGACGTGGTCGTGATCCGTGCCGGAATCGGGCAGGTGCGAACCTCGATCCATGTAGATGGCGCCCTGTACGCGCGGGTGGCCGGCGACGGCTGCATCGTCAGCACCCAGGTCGGCTCGAGCGCGTATGCGATCGCCGCCGGCGGACCCCTGCTCGCGCCCGGGACCGATGCCTTCCTGTTGACCCCGCTTCCAACCCACGGGGGATCGTGTCCACCGCTCGTGCTGGGAGCGCAAGCCGAGCTCGGCCTCAAGGCCGAGGTGGGGATCGGCGGCGGCCGCCTGGAGATCGACGGTCAGATCGCCGGCGCCCACGATGGAGCGCTCACGGTCACCCTGCGTCCGGACGTGGCGACGCTCGTCGCCTTCGAGGATCAGGAGGCCCCGCTCGCCGGGCTGCGGCGCCGACGAGTGATCGTCGACAGCCCACGCCTTGTGGCCGAGGAGCGTCGTCGGCATGCCGACGGCGACCGATGAGGTCATGACGGCCACGCGGGCTGCGAAACGGGCCGGCCACGGCTTCGTCCGCGTCGGGCGCTGGCTCGGGCGCTGGATCCGCGGCGAGCTCGTCAAGCGCACCGGAGGCCCCGCCAGGGCCCGAGTGATCACTCTGTTTGGCGCGGTGCTCGCCCTCAGTGGCGCCGACGCGGCCACCGTCGGAGCGGTCGCGCCTCAGCTCGAGCGCGCGCTCCACATCGGTAACACCAAGGTCGGACTGCTGAGCTCGGTTGCGCTGTTGATTGGAGCGGTGTTCACGATCCCGGTTGGCATGCTGATCGATCGCATCCGCCGGATCCCGATGCTCTCGCTCAGCATCGTTCTCTGGAGCGTCGCCTCGCTGGCGAGTGCCTTCGCGGGTAGCTACTCGACCTTGCTGCTCACCAGGTTTGCTCTGGGTGCCGTGACCGCGACCGCCGGCCCCGCGATCGCCTCGCTGACCGGTGACTACTTCCCGGCGGGCGAGCGCGGACGCGTGTATGCCTACATCCTCGGGGGAGAAATAGTCGGTACCGCCGCGGGCTTCATCATCGGCGGCAGCGTGGCCAGTCTGATCACGTGGCGCGCCGCCTTCGTGCTTCTCGCGATCCCGGGCTTCTGGTTGGCGCGCGAGCTCTACCGCACCGTTCCCGAGCCGCTGCGAGGAGGCCAGAGCCGTCTGGCGCCCGGGGTGATGGACCTCAAGGGCGCCGTCGCCGCCGCCGCCGCCCGCGGACCGAGCGAGGAGGAGCCGAGCGACCACGAGGCACCCGGTGCAGGTGATGACCTCGCCGCCGAGGCGGTGCGGAAATTGGGGGTGGAGGCCGACCCGCGGCTGGTCCTCGTGGAGGACCCGCGGACGATGGGGATCATGGCTGCGGTTCGCTACATCCTCTCCATCCCCACGAACATCCTGCTCATCATCAGCTCCTCGCTCGGCTACTTCTACTTCGCGGGGCTCTCGACCTTCGCGCTGCTGTTCGTGCGCGGCCAATACCACACGAGCCAGGCGACCGCCGAACTGGTGCTCGCCCTGCTGGTCGCCGGGGCGATGGCCGGCACACTGATCAGCGGCCGCGTGACCGACCTCATGCTCCGCGACGGCTTTCTCGAGGTCAGGGTGTGGGTGCCGGGCTTCTGCTACATCGGTGCCGCCGCCCTGTTGGTCCCCGGCGTCCTCGGCAGCCACCTCACGCCCGCCGTGTGGTTCGACGTCGCCGGCGCGGCGCTTTTGTCGGCCGCCAACCCTCCACTCGACGCCGCCCGGCTGGACATCATGCCGGCGGGCCTGTGGGGACGAGCCGAGAGCACGCGAACGGTGCTGCGCTCGCTCGCGCAAGCGCTGGCTCCGGTGTGCTTCGGTGGGCTCGCCGACCTGATCGCCGGCATCGCGCCCAAGCAGGCACCGATCGGGACGCATCCGGCGCTGGTGTCGCCGAGTGCCGCCCGGGGGCTTGAGATCTCCTTCCTGGTGCTGCTGGTCACGCTCGCAGCCGCCGGTGTGATCCTGCTGCGCGCCCGCTCGACCTACCCGAGTGACGTGGCGACGGCGGCCGCCTCCAATCAAGGATCGCCCAGCCCCACGGTGTGACGGTCGCCCTGCCGCCGCCGCCGCGCTCAGCGCTAGGGCGGGGCGGGCAGGCCGATGAGCTGAATGACCGAGAAGACCAGGAGGAGCGCGGCCACGCCGATCAAGCCGTAACGGCCTTGGCGGACTCTGAAGTGGCCGCTGATCCCAACCAGGAAGAGGACGGTGGCGAGAAAGACGGTGTCCCGGATGTAGTTGTCCGATGTCTCTCCGGACCTCGTTCCGGCAGCGAAGGCGGTGTCGGCTCTGGCGTCTGCAGCGTTGGACAGGGCCGCCTGAGGGATTATGTAGTTGGGCATGTAAGCGGGGCCGGGCGGTGACTTGGGGTTGTGCAACGGATCGGTCGCCAGCCACGCCGCAAAGGCCGGCCGGTATCCGGGACGAAACCGTCTCACCGCCAACTGCTGCGCTTGGCGATTTCCGCTGACGAAAGCGGTGAACCAAGCGTTGAACGACACTGAGTCCTGCGTGCGGGTCACGATCGCCTCGATGTCATAGCGATTGGCCCGGGTGCGTTCCGCCGAGGCGGTGGCGAGCTTCACCGAGGAATCAGTGCCCCACTTCGCGGCCGCGTATCCCGAGTAGGCGGCCAAGACAGCCACGAGCGACAGAAGTACGGCCTCCAGGATCGAAAGCCAGCGATCCTGACGTTCGGCGGCGGCTTCCTTCTCCTCCGTGCGCGCTCTATGCTCGGCGATCTCCTTCCCGACTTCAGAAGCCGACAGCCCCTCAGGCATCGTTCACTCGGGCACTCCGGTCGTCCGTGGTCCGCGGACGAGGATCGTAACCGCATCCGAGCGTCACGCGGTGATCGTAAGGTTTCGACTCGTGCGCTTCGGGCGATACCGGCCGTGAGTACCGTCCTGCTCTTCTCGGTGACGGCGATGGCCAATCCGACGCTCGTCGCGGTCACCACCGTGATGCTGATCCTCCCCAGCCCCCGGCGGCTGATGATCGGCTACCTGATCGGCGCGTACATGATGAGCGTGCCCATCGGCTTGGTGATCGTGCTCGTGGTCGGGCAGTCGGGGCTGGTCCGGTCGGGCAAGAACACGATCAATCCGGGCCTCGATTTCGCGTTCGGAATCGTCCTGCTGATCATCGCCTTCATCCTCCACTCGGGGCGCGATCGGCCGGTGCGCGAGCGCCGCGCTGAGCGCAAGAGCGCCAAGCCCAAAAAGACGCCGCGCTGGCAGCAGGTCCTGAGCAAGGGCGATCCCAGGTTGGCGATCCTGATCGGCGCGCTCCTGACGCTTCCGGGAGCCTCCTATCTGGCCGCGATGACCAGCCTCGCCAAGCTCAACTACAGCACGGTCACCGACGTGCTGGTGGTGCTCATGGTCAACGTGATCATGCTCGCGCTGCTCGAGGTCCCGCTGATCTGCTTCATCGTGGCTCCCGACTGGACGCCGATGATGATCACCAGGGTCAAGGGGACGGTCAATCGAGACGGCCGCAAGATTCTGACGATCGGATGTACGGCGGTCGGGTCGCTGGTGATTCTGCGCGGCCTCATCACCGTCTTCAGCTGATCGGAGCCAGCACCCGGGCGGTCTTTTACAGGAACGGTTGTCGGCACCCCGGCCTGATGGGATACTCGGTGGCAGTCGATGGACTAGAACCTCGCCGGAGGTGAGCAGATGTCTGAGCCGGTTAGTGTCCTCGTCGTTGCCCACCAGACCGCGGCCAACCCCGCCCTGGTAGACGCGGTTCGCCGCCGTGCCGATCAGGGACCCGCGCGGTTTCACCTGGTCGTCCCCCGCAGTCCGCACGGCATGCACCGGGTCGTCGACCCGCACGAGGCGGGTGATCAGGAGGCTCGTGAGGTCCTTGCGCAGGCCCTCCCCGTGCTCTCGCAGGCCGCCGGGCGCGAGATCACGGGCAGCGTCGGGGACGCCGAGCCACTGATGGCGATCGAGGACGCCGTGAACCTCGGTCACTACGACGAGATCATCGTCTCAACGCTCCCGCTCGGGATCTCGAGGTGGCTGAAGCTCGATCTCGTCAGCAAGGCGCGAGCCCTCGGACTGCCGGTAACCCACGTCGCCGCCAAGGAGGGCGCACCCGCTGCCGTCAGCTGATCGCGCCTGATCGCGCCTGCTTGCTCTAGATTGTGGATCACCACGATGGAGGAGCTGGCGACGAGGTCCAAGGCCCTGGTCATCTGCCTGCTGGCGGCTTGCGCCCTCGCGCTGAGCGCCGGTGTCACAGGTGCTCGGGCGAGTGCGGCCGACCCCTACTGCACCGGCGAGTACGGGGGCGCGGCGCCCCGCGTGGGCGCGCCCCTGCGCTTCGGCATAGATCCGGGGATCGCGGGCAGCACGGGTGGGGTGCAACTGCCGTCAGCGCCCGACTCCACGGCGCAGGACGTCGCCATGTCGAGCGCGCTGCGTCCGCCCGGCAAGGTGCTCGTGGTGCGTCTCAACCGCTTGTTCTGGTCGGGCGGCGACGCCCTCATCGCACAGTTCCAGGCGCTCGTTTCGGCCTATAGCCGCGCCGGTCTCGACGTCGAGCTGCAGGTTCGCTATCACCCCGGCTCCGGTGAGGACGGCGACCTTGCCGCGTGGGAGGCCTACGTGCGCCACGTCGTCGACGTCTTCGGACCAGACCCGAACGTGGTCGCGATGACGATCACCAACGAGGTGAATGTGACGTTCTCCTCCAACACGTCGGACGGCGCCTATACGGATGCTCGCGATGCCCTCATCGACGGCATCGAGGCGGCGCACAACGAGGCCGTACGGCGGGGCTTTGATCAGCTGAAGTTCGGCTTCACTTACGCGTACCGCTTCTCCCCAGCCGACGACGCTTCGTTCTTCTCCTACCTCGCCGCTCACGGAGGCGCACCGTTCCAGAGCGCGCTGGGGTTTGTCGGGCTCGACTTCTATCCCGGCTCGGTGTATCCGCCGGCGATGGCGCCCGGAGACACCTATCGCGCTGAGATGGCGCAGGCTCTCGGAACGCTCCGTGACTGCTTCATGCCGATGGCCGGGCTGGGATTCGGCATTCCGATCTGGATCACCGAGAACGGCGTGCCGACCGGCGGGAGCATCACCGAGGCCCAGCAGGCCAGCGACCTCGTCCAGCTCGTCGACGCCGCCCAGGCCTACTCGGGGACGTTCAATGTCACCGACTACCGATGGTTCAACCTGCGCGATTCGAACTCGTCGCCGGCGGGATCGTTGCCGGGGGCGGCGACGACCTTCGCCACCGATGGCCTGCTGCGAGATGACTACAGCCCCAAGCCGTCCTTCGCCGCCTACCGCGCGGCGATCGCCGCGCTGGGACAAAGCGTGACCCCATCACGGCCCGGTGGCTGTCGCAGCTCGTCGTTACGGCTCGCGCTCGCGCGTCAGCTTCGCCCGATCCGGAGAGCCGCTGTCTATATCGGCCGCCGCCGACTCGCCCTCGCGCGCGGGCGCCACCTCCGCAGCATCCGGCTCGCGCACCCGCCGACCAGGGCCACCTTCACGCTGGCGTTCAGGCTCCGGCTCCGCGGAGGCCGGATCGTGCGCTACCGGCACCGCTTTGAGCATCGGGGATGCCGCATTGTCACGGTCTCTCAGCGCCGCCGCGCCAAGCCGCGCCGTCAGAAGGGACCGCGCGGCTCATAGGAGCCGCGGCGTGCGCCCACCGCCACGAAGGTCATGCCGTCGGGACCGGCGACCGGGCACCGGGTGGTCTCCGGATCAAAGCGGATGACGCTGCCGGCTCGGACCTCGACATCGGTGTCGTCCACGCGCCAGTGACCTGAACCGCGCACCACGACCGAGACCTCCTCCTGGCCGGAATCGCTCTCGTCGTGTTCATTTCCTTGCGCGTCCGGCGGCAGCTCGAACCAGTTGATCCCAAATGCCTGGCAACCCACCTCGCGCCGAACGAAGCGGACCATCCCGCCGGGCCCGGCTCCCTCGATGTCGTCGACGTTTGTCACCGAGTAGCCCATCGTCCAAACCCTACTCCCAGCCGATATCGTCGCTGCTCCCGATGCCTGCGTCCACCGGCGAAATCCAGCCAGGTCTCTGGCGCTTTGAGGCTGAGCATCCTGACTGGACCGAGGATGAGGGCGGAGAGGACGGCTGGGAGCCGGTCGTCGCCTGGTGGGCGGCCGCCACGAGCCGGGGACTGCTCCTCATCGATCCGCTCGTTGCCGACTGGGCCGGGATCGATGAGTTGGTCTCGCGGCACGGGGCCTGCGCCGGCGTGGTGCGGACGATCCACTGGCATGAGCGCAGCGTGGCGCAGGCGGCCGAGCGTTACGGGGCGTCTGTGTGGGCGGGGACCGCACCCGACGGGGCCGGACCCCACCCCCCGGACCGGCGGCTGCGAGACGGTGACGAGCTCTGGGACGGAATTCAGGCCTTCGCGGTCGAGCGCGTGGACGAGATCGCGCTCTGGCTCCCCACCCAGAAGGCGCTGCTGTTCGGCGACGCGATGCTCAGGAGCGAGACCGGCGAGCTTCGGGTCTGCCCCGACTCCTGGACCCAGCCCGACGGTGGCTCGGCCCGCCTACGGGCGGTACTCGCCGGCCTGACCCGGCTTCCCGTCGAGCACGTTCTCGTTTCCCACGGACCGCTCGTCCTCCGTGGCGGAGTCAAGTCCTTGAACGCGGCGCTGGGCTGACCCGCGGCCGGTCTACTCGGGTACGAACAGCCGCCCGCGCCGACCAGGTCGAGGTAGAAGTCGATCGACTCCGCAAGGTCTACAGCGTTCACACTGACGTGGTTGATGCGGATGGTCGGCCTCCCTCGGCTATGGGCTGGCGTCAGCGACGCGACTGCGCCAGACGTTTATCGTAGGTGTCCTTGCAGCAGGAGCGTTCGATATCCGAGCGGGCCCCGACGGCCTCGGGCGAGCTACGCGCGCGCGTAGGCGAAGTCAAGCTCTGCTATGAGACGTTCGGCTCGCCGGACGCGTCGCCGCTGCTCCTGGTGATGGGCCTCGGCGCGCAGATGATCCTCTGGGATGACGAGTTCTGCGAGCAGCTGGCGACGCACGGCTTCTGGGTAATCCGCTTCGATAACCGTGACGTCGGCCGATCGACGATCCTGCGTGACGCCGGCGTCCCCAAGCGTTGGCAGCTCGTCCTCCGCGATGTCCGCGGCGCCGCCTATTCGCTGCCCGACATGGCCTCCGACGCCGTCGGCCTGCTCGATCACCTTCAAGTCAGGGCCGCCCACGTCGTCGGCGCCTCAATGGGCGGGATGATCGCCCAGCTGATCGCCTGCCGCCATCCCGAGCGGGTCCTCTCCCTGGTCTCGATCATGTCCACGACGGGAAACCGGCGGGTCGGACAGCCCCAGTCGCGGCTGGCGCTGCGGATGCTGCGCAAGGTGCCGCGCGATCGGGAAGGCTACATCGAGGATCACCTCGAGACCTATCGCACGATCGGCTCCAAGACCTTCGCTTTCGACGAAGAGCACAAGCGTGCTCGTGCCGGCCGGTGCTTTGAGCGCGGGATCCATCCTTCGGGCAGCGCCCGGCAGATGGCCGCGATCGTCACTGCACCTGATCGGACCCCTCTGCTCGCCGGTGTCGATCTCCCGGCCACCGTGATCCATGGTGACGCCGACCCGCTGGTCAACGTCTCAGGCGGGCGCGCCACGGCCGCCGCGATCCCCGATGCCGAGCTCGTCGTGATTGCCGGCATGGGCCATGACCTTCCCCGCGACGTGTGGCCGCAGGTCATTGGCGCGATCGTCAAGAACGCCGCCCGAGCCGCCTGACCGTCCACGCCTGACCGTCCCACGCCCGAGCGCTTGCTCGCCCGAGCGAGCTATTTCGCAAATATGCTAAGTTGCTAACGATGTCGATCGCGAACGGCTACCGGGCGCTGGCCGATCCAACTCGGCGGGAGATCCTGCGCTTGCTGCGCGAGGGGGAGCTGCCCGCCGGCGAGCTGGCGGGGCATTTCGAGATCTCGTGGCCCTCGGTGTCGCGTCATCTGCGCGTCCTCGAAGCCGCTGGCCTGGTGAGCTCGCAACGACGCGG
Source organism: Solirubrobacteraceae bacterium (assembly GCA_049284255.1). Classification (GTDB taxonomy): domain Bacteria; phylum Actinomycetota; class Thermoleophilia; order Solirubrobacterales; family Solirubrobacteraceae; genus Palsa-465. The sequence continues at coordinate 12,036 of JBAPXO010000324.1, forward strand.
TGGCAACATCATCTACGCGTTGCAGACCTCCGTCCTCCAGGACATCGCCTCGGAACTGGCCGACATGACGCGAGTGGGCCAGCCGGCCTCCGCTCCGGCACCCGTGAGCAAGCTGCGCTCGACACGACACCCTCAGCGAGCGTGAAACGTACTCTCGCCAGCGCGGTGCGCGAGTTCAAAGCACTGTCGCCGGTTCGGCAGGCGGCAATCGTCGCGATCACGGCCTGGAACCTCTGGCTGTCGGCAGCGGCCGAACGCGACATCCAGCGAGCGCCGGCCGCGGAGGTTCGCGGCGGCAAGGCGATCTGGCGTCTGGCAGCGTTGACCAACACCGTGGGACCGCTGGCCTACTTTCGCTGGGGCCGGCGGGGAAGCCACCGCCGGGAATCGGGCAAGTGATCGATCCCGGCGACCTCCTGGCGATCGTCCTCGTCGCCGCGGCGGTGGCCTCCTCGGTTTGGGTGCTCCGTGACGCCCGCGCTCGCGGCATCCCCCGGCGCAAGGCGTTTACCTGGGCCGCTCTGCAGTTTGTGGAATGGCCGGTGTTCCTCTGGCTCTATCACCGCATCCGACCTCGGCGGCGGCTCGAGCAGCGCTGACGGGCTCGGGGTGGAGCCGGGCGGGCTTCGAGAGCCACGGCCGGGTGACGCCGCGCCGTCTAGTGCCTGCGGCCCGATACAAGCAACCCCGCGCCCACCGCCGCGATCGCCACCCCGCCGGCTCCTCCGACGAGCTCCAACCGCCGCGGCGACCGCGCGAACCAATTGCGAAAGCCTCCCGCGGCCAGCACCCAGACCGAGTCCGAGATGACGGCGATCACGGCGAAGATCAGTCCCAGCACGAGGATCTGACCGGCGACGTTGCCCGCCCCGCGGCTCACAAACTGGGGCAGGATCGCGGCCAGGAACACCACCGTCTTGGGGTTCGTGATGCCCACGGTCAGTCCCTGCGCGAATGAACGGCGGTCTGACCGCGCCTCGTTTCCGGCGACCAGAGATGCGGCAAGTGACCGGCGGTCCCGGAAAGTCCTGACCCCGAGGTACACCAGGTAGGCGCCCCCGACGAACTTGAGTGCGGTGAAGGCGGCGACCGACTGCTCGGCGAGCGCGCCGATCCCGAACGCCACCGCCAGCACCTGAACGTATTCGCCGAGCGCATTGCCCAAGACGCTGAGTGCTGCGACCCGACGTCCTCCAGCTAGCGCTCTGCCGACCACGAAGAGCACGCTGGGGCCCGGGATCACGATCACCACCAGAGCCGTCACAGCGAAGGCCAGGAGGCGATCGGTGGAGGGCACACGAGGAGTCTAAGGCCGCGCTCGCTTACTACCGTGGAGGTCATACCCCCGGTCCATCACACCCGCGTAGAGGAGCTGCTCGCCGACGCCGCCGCGCGGCACGCGGCACTCGTGGCCCAGCTCCCAAACGAGCTCTCAGCCTCTCTGCCCGTCGATGCCCAGGGGGTCGCCGAGGCGATCGACTATCTGGCTACGGAGGCGGGCTTCTCCGAGCGCGAGCGGCGTGACCTGATCCGCCCGCACGCCGTCAACCCGGCGGTTCTGCACGCCCGGGTCTTCGGGCGCGCGCCTCTGGCCCGGGACACCGTGATCGGAGCGTTCGTCGACGGCGCGCGGGTTCGAGCCGACGCCCTCTCCGCCCTGGCCGATTCGGTCGGGGGCGAGCCTCTCGGTCAGGAGATCCGGTCGCTGCTGGTCGAACATCCGCCTCCTGTGGGGGAGGACGACCATGACGCCGTAGACGCGCTGCGCGCCACCTATGCCGCGCACGAGCAAGCGGTGCTGGCGATCGCCGCCCGGCTCGACGCCGAAGTTAACTGACGGCTTGAGCCTGCGGGTTCTCGGCCGAGGATTCGGCTGCCGGAGGCTGGTCCTCGGGGATCATCGGCCCCGCGCCGGCTGGGTCCACGACATCGTGCTCGAAGAACTCGTAACGGCCCTCGAGCAGCGATTGGGCCAGCGCGTACTGGTCATCGTCGTCGTTTGACCACAGGTCCGTGAACAGCTGGTCGGCGCGCCGCCGGGCCTGGCGACAGAAGAGGTCGGCGAGCTCGAAGACCGCCTCGCGGTTGGCTGGGTCGTCATGGCCGAGGGTCGAGGCGTACGTGCACGCGCAGGCGATTGCGTAGAGCTCGGCTCCGATGTCGACGATCCGGCCCAGGAGAGCGCCCTTCTGCTCGAGCTTGGCCTGGTAACGACCCATCGCGTAAAACGTCGAGCGTGCGAGCTTGCGAGAGGCGCGCTCCGCGTAGCGCAGGTGCTTGGCCAGCGAATCGAATTCCGCAAACGACTTCGGGTTCTGTCCCGCGCCCGTGGTCAGCGAAGGGAACCACTTGGCGTAGAAGGCGCCCGCCTTGGCGGCGAGCCTGGCCTTTTCGGGGACGCCTCCATCGCCGAGCAGGATGTCCCCGGCGATCTGCAGATGCTGATCGACGGCCTCGCGGGCGATCATCAGGTGCATGATCTCGGTCGAGCCCTCGAAGATCCGATTGATGCGCATGTCGCGCAGCATCTGCTCGGCGGGCACCGGCTTCTCGCCGCGCGCGGCCAGAGATTTGGCGGTCTCGTAGCCGCGTCCCCCGCGTACCTGGATCATGGTGTCGACGGCGTCCCAGGCGCGTTCGGACGCATAGAGCTTGGCGATCGCCGCCTCGATCCGGAAGTCGCGCTGCTTGTCGTCGGCCAGTCGCGAAGAAACGTCGACGAGCGCTTCGAGACCGAACGCGGTCCCGGCGATGAGCGCGATCTTCTGGGCCACCGGATCGTGCTTGCCGATCGGCTGACCCCACTGCTTACGCTCGTTGGCCCACTGACGAACAATCTTCAGCGAGTACTTGGAGGCTCCAACGCAGATCGCCGGCAGCGACAGGCGGCCCGTGTTGAGCGTGCCCAACGCGATCTTCAGCCCGCGTCCTTCGCCGACGATCACGTTCTCCCTGGGCACGAAGACATCCTTGAACTCGGTCACCGAATTCTCGATCCCGCGCAGACCCATGAACTCGTTGCGATGCTTGACCGTGATCCCGTCGTTGTCCATCGGGCAGATGAACGCGGTGATCCCGCCCTTTGATCCCTCCCGCTTGGGAATGACGGCCATGACCACGGCGACATCTGCGATTACGCCGTTGGTCGCCCACAGCTTGGTTCCGTTGATCAGGTAGCCGGTGCCGTCGTCGGTCGGGACGGCGGTGGCCGACATCCGTGCCGGGTCAGAGCCGACGTCGGGCTCGGTGAGCAGGAACGCGGAAACGTGATCCTTGGCCACCTTGGGCAGCCATTCGCGCTTCTGCTCCTCGGAGCCGTAGGTCTTCAGCGGCTCGGGCAGGCCAATTGACTGATGGGCCGAGAGCAGCGTTGAGATCGAGGCATGCCAGGTGCCGGCGAGCGCGAGCGCCCGGTTGTAATAGACCTGCGTCAGCCCCAGGCCCCCGTACTCCTTGGGGATCTTCATGCCCAAAGCGCCCAGCTCCTTGAGCCCCTGGAGCACCTCGTCGGGAATCTTGCTGTTCTCCTCGATCTGCTGCGGATCGACGCGCTCGGTCAGGAATGCGCGCAGCCGGCCCAGGAACTCCTCGCCCTCCCGCGCCTTTTCGGGGTCGACTCGAGGCTGGGGGTGGATCAGGCCGAGGTCGAAGTGGCCGAGATACATCTCACGGCCGAAGCTCGGCTGCGTCCACTCGGTCTCGCGGCTCTCTTCGGCGACCTGCTTGGACTCTTCGTAGGAGGGGTTGCTCGATGGCATCACCCACAAGCTACCCGGGCATGCGTCAGTTCAGGCAGGTCAGCTGGCCGGGTCTATGCTCCGCAGAGCCATGAGTGTCGTCATGTACGTCAAGCCCAGGTGCCCGTACTGTCAAGCGGCCCGCGAACATCTGGCCACCGAGGGTGAGGCCGTCGAGGAACGCGACGCCACCCAGAACGCGACCTGGAAGACCGAGCTCATGGGCTACACGAACAATCGTGGGATCGTGCCCACGATCGTCTGGAGCGACGGCCGTCGCCAGGTTGGATTCCCGCCGGGCCGCGGCTGACGAGTCCACTAGCGGTCGGTCGCCCGCTGATACGAAGACAGGAGCGGTAT
>JBAPXO010000325.1:0-4699 GCA_049284255.1 Solirubrobacteraceae bacterium
GCCGATGGGATGCGGGCCGGCGATCTCCGGTTCGATGTCACTGAAGCAGAGCACGTACAGGTTCCCGCCACGACTCGTCACGGATGCCAGGCTCGCCACGTAGTCGCGCCGCTCATCGCTCTCGAACGTATGGAACAACCCGCAATCGAGCACCGTCCCAAACCTCCGGCCCAGACGCCCCAGATGCAGGGCATCGCCGACCAAGAACTCGGGGTCTGTGCCGCGAGCCGCAGCCTTCTCCCGCGCGATCGACACCGCGGTTTCGGCCACATCGATTCCTACCACGGGCACGCCCAGCGAGGCGATGTGAAGGGCGTTATCGCCCGTCCCGCAGCCCACATCGAGGACCGTGCCGATGAACGCGGCCTCGCCCGCGAGATGGAGGATCGCCGGCTGCGGTTGCCCAATATCCCAGGGCGGCGGACCGTCGCGATACGAGGCGTCCCAGGGCTGGGCCGCGCGCCGTTCGTGACTGGTCGGTTGGCGTCCTTGGTACGGATCGTCAGCTCGAAGTCCTGTCTGCTCAGACACGTTCGGCCTTTCGTCGCGACGGGTTCAGCGAGCGCCGATCATAGGGTTACGCCGGTCTGGTCATGCGTTGATCGAGCGGCGCGTCGCTGGCCTGGGCGCGCAGCGCACGGCTGATCACGAGGTGCTGGATCTCGCTCGTGCCCTCGAAGATCGTGAAGAGCTTGGCGTCTCGGTACCACTTCTCCACGGGAAAGTCCTTGATGTATCCCCATCCGCCGAGGGTCTGAACGGCCTGCTCGCACGCGCGGACCGCCACCTCTGAGGCTTTGAGCTTCGACATCGAGCCCTCGGCGTTGTTGAAGGGCTGGCGTTGAGCGGCCATCCAGGCGGCCCGCCACGTCAGTAGCCGTGCGGCGTCGATGTCCGCGGCGAGGTCGGCGAGTGGGAAGGACACGCCCTGGTTCTCGATGATCGGCTGCCCGAACGCTTGACGCGTCACCGCGTAGTCACGGGCGAACTCCAGCGCGGCGCGGGCGATGCCGATCGCCTGAGCGGCGACCATCGGGCGGGTCCGCTCGAAGGCACCGAGCGCCGCTGAGCTTCGACGCTGCACGGCAGCGGCAGCTCCCCCCTCCTCCGGCGGCGCGACCGGCTTTCGTCCCCCCTCGGATTCGCGTCCACGGGCAACCCGCTCTCGAAGCCGCTCGATCCCACCGAGCAGATGATCGCCGGGCACGCGGCAGTCCTCGAGCACGATCTCGCCCGTGTGGGAGGCTCGGCAGCCAAGCTTGTCCAGCTTGCGCAACATGCTCAGCCCGGGCGTGCCCTTGGGCACGACGAACACGCCCTGACCGCGATGGCCGGCCTCGGGATCGACAGTGGCCACGACGACGTGCACATCGGCGATCCCGCCGTTCCCGATGAACACCTTGTGGCCATCGATGACCCAGTCGTCACCGTCTTGCCGAGCCTGGGTTTCGATGGAGCGCACGTCGCTGCCGCCGCTGGGCTCGGTCACCGCCAGGGCCGCCAGCTTGATGTCGTCCGGAGTTCCGAAGCATTCCGGCGCCCAACGCACGAGCTGCTCGTCGGTCGCGGCTTGGCGAATGGCAGCCAACGCGAGGGCCGGCAGCACGATCGTCAAGCCGATTCCGGCACACCCCCAGAAGAGCTCCTCCATGATGATCGGGAGCGACAGCCCGGTCGGATCCGCAGCCAGCTGGGCGTAGAGCTCCCACCCGTAGAGCCCCTGGCGAGCGGCCTCCTGCAGCACTGGCCAGGGCAGCGCCTGCGCTTCGTCGTAGTGCGAGGCCACGGGTCGGATGACCTCCCGGGCGAAGGTGTGCGTCTTCTCCCGCAACGCCACATGCTCGTCGGTCAGCTCCAGGCTGAAGCTCACTGCGGTTTCTCTGTGCCCGGCACGGGTGGCCGGACCAGCCAGTCACGCAGCTGCTCGTAGACAGCCGGGTGGTTGAGCAGGTCGAAGTGATTGATGCCGCTCAACTCGCGGCCGTTGTCGACCTCGAACGGGATTCGGCGGCCCTTCCCCGTCCCGCGCCCCGAAGCGCTGGGCATGCGCACGAGCACGTCCCCAAGAAGGTTGCCGATGGGCCCCTCAGCCAGGGTCGCCCCGATGAAGTAGTAGTGGGCGTCGGCCAGGAACGGAGTCTCCGTGCACCGGTCGTGCAGGAACTCGTCGGGGTCGTAGTCACGCCAGTCCTCCTCAGCGCACGAGCCGTAGCGCAGATCCTTGATGCCGAGGCTGCGCGCATTAACCACCCGCGCGAGCCCCCTCATCTCGGGCAACCGACCCAGAGCATGACCGAGGGCGTTGAGCCCCTTCTCGGCATCGGCACCCAGGTGCGGCGTGCCCAGGCAGAACACGTGACGAACCGCGTCGGTCCACGACCGCCCGTCGAGCTCGGCGTAGTGGCAGGCGCTGCGGACCACGAGACCCCCCATCGAATGCCCGACGAGCACCACCTCCTCGACGGCAACTGGCCAGCCGGCGACGACGTCTTGGAGCAGAGCGGCGAGCTGCCGTCCGTTCTCGGAGATGCGCAGCCCGGTGTTGTAGCGAACGTGGACCGGCGTGAAGCTGAGCTCGTCCTGGAGCCGGTCACCGTAGGTCCGGCGTCCGGGATAGCGGCCCCGGAGCGGGAAGATGCGCCAGCAGTCGTCATCACCCATCAGGCCATGCACGAAGACGGCGATTCGCGACGTCGCGTCGGGGAAGGCCGCGGCGAGTGAGCCCCTCGTGGCCCCGACATCCGCGCCCCGCCGGCGGACCCCCATGGTTACAGCCAGCGGGTTCTGGCGTGCGGTCAGGTGATTGCCGTACAGGCCGTTGAGCGCTCCCATTGCCATCGCCCCCCGGGGCGTCGAGGTCAGCGCCGGTCCGTCGTCCACGGCGCCCCTGGCCAGGAGCTCCGCTCCAGCGCGACAGGAGGCCTTCAGCGTGTTCTGCACTCCGCCGTAGACCGTCCTCGCGACCCCGTCGTGGATCACGCGCACCGGTGCGGCCGCGACGCCCAGGACGCCGAAGGGGCGCCCGGCGATGCCCTCGTGCATGTCCTTGGCCAATAGGCCCCCGGTGGCGAGGGCCTCGCCCGCCAGCTCACCGATCCCCTGGATATCTATCCGACGCATCGCGCTCCTTTGCAACACATGGCCGTGAGTGTTGCATCGTATCTCTCCAGCCGGACATGGCAACCACTTGCGCGCCAGCTCCTCTGGCATGCTGAGATCGTGTCGACCGTTGGCCGTCCCACCCGCGAGGATGCGCTCCGGGTGGCACGCCGCCGGTTCCTGGCCCCCGGGCGTGTCGACGTGAGCGCCATCGCTGAAGAGCTGGGGGTCAACCGCGTGACCCTCTACCGCTGGATCGGATCCCGTGACCAGTTGCTCGTCGAAGTTCTCTGGTCTCTGACCCGACAAGAGCTCGACGCTGCGGAGGCTGCCGAGGACGGCGAGGGAACTCAGCGGATCGTTGGGGTGATCTGCCGCTTCCTCGACGCGGTGATCCAGAGCCCGGGGATGCGGCGCTGGCTCGCCGAGGAAGGCGAGCACGCGATGCGGCTGCTCACCCGCCACGACACGGCCTTCCAGCCACGACTCATCGCCGCCATCGAGGAGCTCCTCACAGAGGAAGCGGCGGCTGGCCGCCTTGACCTTCCGGTCAACCTCCATGACCTCGCCTACGTCATCGTCCGCGTCATCGAGTCCTACACCTACCTCGACCTCATCACCGGAGAACCCGCCAACGCTGACCGCGCCCGGCCGATTCTGCGCATGCTCCTGCGAGCCGACGCCTAGGAGAACCGGATGAGCAACGTGCTCCGAGTCGTCTAGCTGCGACCCGGATTACGAATTCTCGGGCTCGGGCACCACGAGCCCCGTCTCGTAGGCAACGACCACGGCCTGAGCGCGGTCGCGCAATCCGAGCTTGGCGAACACCCGGCTGACGTGGGTCTTGATGGTGTTCTCGCCAAGCACCAGCTCGCCCGCGATTTCGGAGTTGGAGCGGCCGCGGGCGATGAGCCGCAGCACCTCGAGCTCGCGCGCAGTTAGGTCGGCCAACCGCTCGGGCGGTGCGGCATCGATGGGCCGCGCGGCGGTCGTAAAGCGCTCCACCAGCCGCCGCGTGATCGCCGGTGCCAGCAGGGCATCCCCGGCCGCGGCCACTCGGATCGCGTCGAGCAGACGGTCGGCGGGCGCGTCCTTGAGCAGAAAGCCACTGGCGCCAAGGCGCAGCGCCTCGTAGACGTAGCGCTGGACGTCGAAGGTCGTAAGCATCACGACGGCGGCTGTCAGCTCGGCGTCGCCAAGGATCGTCTCGGCGGCGCGCAAGCCGTCGAGGCCGGGCATACGGATGTCCATGAGTACGACATCGGGGCGGCGGCGACGCACGACGTCGATGGCCGCCCACCCGTCACCCGCCTCCCCCACCACTCGCAGATCGGGCTCGGCATCGATGATGATGCGAAACCCGGCGCGCAGCAGTGCCTGGTCGTCGGCGATGACGACCGTCGTGTTCCGGGTGTCGGTCGCTTCGGGTGGCGCCGGGCCGGCCGCGAACACGGGCACGGTCCGGCGCAGCTCGGGAACCCGCACCCCGCCAGCGGGGCGCAACAGATCCGCGACGCCTCGGCCGGCGAGATGCGCGACCGCCTCGGTGATGAGCGCCTGTCCGGGCTCGGCCGCGCTACAGATCCGCTCGGCGACGTCG
>JBAPXO010000326.1:0-5668 GCA_049284255.1 Solirubrobacteraceae bacterium
GGACACGGCCGTCATCGAACACCAAGGTGGGCACCCGCAGCGCCGGGTTCAGACCCCCGAGGACCTCGGGACGGTCGGAGCGATCGAACACGTCGAGCTCGCGGCGCTCGTACTCGATCCCGAGCCTGGAGAACAGCAGCCGGACCTTGTAGCAGTTGCCCGAGAGCATGTTGTTGTAGAGCAGCATCGGCTGCGCAAGGTTAGACCGCGCTCCGGATCCGCTACCGATGTGGAGGTTGACCGTCCCTCAGGCCGGGATACCGGGAGGACCGAGGATCTCGAGCCCGTACTGGGCGGCGAGCTTGGCCAACGCCGCCATGTCGGGGGCCTCGGTCACGGGCGGCGGAATCACGAGCTCCCGAGCGGGTTCGCCGAGCGCGCGGACGAAGCCCTCGAACCCAGCCGGCTCGGTCACCAACAGGAACCGTGCCTGCTCGGAGCTGACCGTGAAGGTGTGCGGGATCTCGCGCGGGCCGTACACGAACGACCCCGCGGGGGCGGTGATCACCCGGCCGCCGACCCAGAACGTCAGCTCGCCTTCGATCACATAGAACCACTCGTCATCGTTGTGGTGGACGTGGAGCGGCGAACCAGCGCCGCGCGGGGTCAGGTGCTCGATCACCGCCACCCCTCCGCCGGTGGACTCGCTCGACGCCTTGACGGTGACGAGCGAACCGAGGAACCACAATGCCTCTCCTTCGCCGGTGCCGAGCGCGGTCGGAGCGACCGCCGCGGTGGTGGTCGTCGAGTCTTCGTTGCTGGGATCTGCCGTGCTGGTCATCGAGTCCCTCCCGGGAGCTGGTGGTCGTGTGCAATGCAGCTTGCCCGTAAGGCACGCGGTGTTCCATCCCCCGATCGTGGGGGGATTTCTCGTCGCTACGGACATCCGGCGCTGCCATACTCGTTTCGTGATTGGGGCACGCTGGCGGATTGACCAGCTTCAGGACGACGTGGCCGCAGTTGGCCGTCGCGGTCTTTCACCCGCGGAGTACTTCGGTGAGGTCGCCGCGCGACTACGACGCTCGATCGACTGCGACGCGACCTGCTGGCACACGCTGGATCCGCAAACCGGCCTGGTCACCAGCGACGCGTCGGAGGAGCTGGTCGAGGCGGGCGTGTTCACCCCGGAGACGATTGCCGACGCCGGTGCCCTGATCATCGCCAGCGAGTACTTCGTCGACGACGTCAACACGTTCGCGAGCCTCGCTTCCCGGCGGGTGCCGGTCGGAATCCTCAGCAATGCCACCACGGGGGAGCCCGAGCGCAGCGCGCGCTACCGGGACCTGCTCGCGCCCTCCGGGATCCCCTTCGAGATGCGAGCGGCATTCGTCAGTCGCGGCCGCTGCTGGGGCGCGGTCCACGTCGCCCGGCGCGAGCACAAGCGCGACTTCACCGCCGAGGACGCCAACGTACTCGCCGCGATCGCGCCCACGGTCTCGGATGGGATCCGCACCTCGCTTCGCTTCGCCGCCGCGCGGCGCCCCCAGAATGGCCCCGCGCCAGGTCTGGTCGTCCTCGGTCCCACCAACGACATCGAGCTCATCACCCCGCCGGCCCGCGAACTGCTCGCCGCGATGCGCAGCCCCGTGCTCGCTGACTCAGATGAGTCGCCGCCTTCGCCGCTGCTCGGGCTCGCCGCCTTCGCCCGTGGCCGCCGCCACGACTCCGCCGATGCTGTCGCCGTTCCAACCCCGACCGGCTGGATCACGCTGCACGCGTCGCTACCCGACGGTGGCGCCGACGGCCGGGTCGCGATCGTCCTGGAGCGCAGCGCCAGCCCCCAGACGACCGCCCTGCGCCTGGAAGCGCACGGCGTCACCCCACGCGAGCGCGAGATCGCAACGCTGCTCGCCCGTGGCATGACCAACCCTGAGATCGCGCGGGCGCTCGTCCTCTCTCCCTACACCGTCCAGGATCACATCAAGAGCCTGTTCGAGAAGACCGGCGTGACCTCACGCCAAGAGCTCGTCGCCCGGATCTTCCTCGACGATTACATGCCCCAGCTCGCCCAGGGAACGCCACTCATGTCGACCGGCGGCTTCGCCGAACGGCTCGAACCCTAAGCGCAGCGCTTGCTCAGACGGCGGGGAGCGGTGCGCGCTCCTGGACGACCCGCACGCCCCCCTTGGGGGCCAGGGTGATCGCGCGCAGCTGCGCCTTGGCGCGGCTGGGATCGGCGGCCCGCAGCGCGCAGCGCTCGAGCACCCGGTCAAGGACGATGCGCATCTCGGTCAGGGCGAAGGCGGCTCCCAGGCAGCGGCGGGTTCCGCCGCCGAATGGCACCCAGGTGTAGGTGTCGGGGGAGTCGGCGCCGAGGAAGCGCTCGGGCACGAACCGACCGGGATCGGGGTAAAGGTCGCCGCGGCGGTGGATGACGCGGATCGACGGGTTGATCTCCATGCCCGCCGGGATCGTGTAGCCGTTGAGCGCGAAGGGCTCCTCGCGGACGACGCGGCCGATGCCGGGGATCACCGGCCGGATCCGCAGGGACTCCTTGACCAGCGCGTCCAGATACTCGGGGTCGCGCTCGCGAGCCCGCCCGGCCACGCGTGCGTCGTGCAGCAGGAGGTCAAACGTCCAGGCCAGGCCGGTGGCCGTGGTCTCGTGGCCGGCGAGCAGGAGGGTAAGGAGCTCGTCGCGCACCTCCTGGTCGGTGAGCCCGGCTCCCTCCTCATCCCGGGCCTGGAGCAGCGCGGAGAAGACATCGTCACGCTCACCAAGGTCGGGCTCGGCGCGGCGGCGCTCGATCTCGGCGTAGAGGATCTCGTCGACGGCCCGCTTGCGGTCCTCGAATTCCTGTACGGCCTTGCCGTCAGATCGCCCGCGCAGGACGAAGGCCATCATCATCAGCCCCCGGGGCCGCGAGATCGGCTCGATCATCGCCCGCAGCCGGGTGCGCAGCTCGTCCTGCTCGGCGCCGGGCACAAAGCCGAACACCGTCTGCAGGATCACCCCCAGGGTGAGCGACTGCATGCTCGCCAGCATCGTGAACGGCTCGCCGACCGGCCAGCCGTCGATCTCGGCGTCGGCGTAGTCGCGCATCGTCTGGGTGTGGGCGAGCATCCGCTGCCCGTGGAAGGGCGGCAGCATCAGCTTGCGCTGGCGCATGTGCTCGGCGCCGTCGAGCACGAGCACCGAGCGCTGGCCGAGAATCGGACCGAGCAGAGCGTTGGCCTCGCCGGCGTGCAGGCGATGGGCCGACCCCTGAAAGATCTGCTTGACGAGCTCGGGATCGAAAACCATCACGAAGCGCTCGTCGAACAGCGTGCCCAGGGTCACGGCGTCGCCGTAGCGACGACGGCAGGCCTCGAGGAAGCGGGCGCCGCCGATCATGAAGGCGGCGGTCTGCAGGACGCGGGGAAGCGGCGGGCCGGGAGGGAGGGAAGTGGTGGTCGTCACTTGGCGGCTCCCGCCTGGGAGGCCGCGGCGCGCTCGCCCAGGTCGGCGAGCGAGAGCGGGTGGGCGGGCGGGCCCTCGAGCACGCGGTGGCTGCTCACGTGCAGGTCGCCGTCGACGTGCAGGAGCTCGCCGGAGTCAAGCGCGCGCCAGCCCGGGTCGTCGTCCATGCGCTCGGTGGCCACGACCACCGCCGGGCGCTCGGCGAGGTCCTCGGAGTGGACGCGGATGCGCTTGGCGCTGGCATGCTCGAGCGCGCCCGAGCCCGCGGTGCCCTCGGTGCCGCCGGCGTCGCGCGGCAGCGCGAACAGGTCGTGGGTGTCGGGGTAGCGCAGCGCCCAAAGGTCGTCGGGGCCGATGAGCACGCAGTTGATCGCAAACAGCGGCAGGTTGGCCGCCACCCAGCCTGCGGCGGCCGCGATCCCCTCGGCGACGTCGCCGGTACGCCGGATCTCCCGCGTGATCAAGGCGAAGAAGCGCTCGGAGTCGGTCTCACCCTCGACTAGCGCCAGGTCGTCGCCCAGCTCGTGCTCGAGTGCCGGGAGGTCGCCGATGACGCCGTTGTGAGCGAACAGGCGACCGTCCTGGAGGAAGGGGTGGGTGTTCGCAACCGTGAGGTCTCCCGTCGACGCGAAGCGGACGTGGGCCACGAACGTGCGGCCGGTCACCGACTTGGCCTCGCGAGCGAAGTCACGATCCTCGAAGGCCGCCAGCGGCTGCTTTGAGACCAGCGGCTGGCCGTCGGGCGTGAAGGTGCCCAAACCCGTCCCGTCAGGCTCACGCCGGCTCTGCTGAGCCAGGGAGTCCGGCGCTTGGAGCAGCCAGAACGTCGCGCTGACGGGCTCGCTGCCTCCGCTCATGGCAAACAGGCGGCACACGGGCTTGACCCTATCGAGCCCGCGGGGTGGGCCCGCGCGCAGTGGCGGGCCGAGCACCGGCGTCTGTCAAAGTAATTTCAAGGTCGTGTGCGATCTTCAATGCGTCACACGAACGGTGGAGCCCTAAATGAAATTCCTGCGTACAGCCTCGACCCGTCGCCTTCTGACCGCGATCGCCGGCTTGGTGGTGGCGATCGTCGCCGGTTCCGCAATCGCGGTTGCGGCCACCAGCGGCGGCCCGGTTCCCAAGCGTGAGTCGCTGGCCAAGGCCGTCCATCAGGCGCTGGCTGCGCCCAAGGTGAACGGAATTTCCGCGCGGATCACCTTCACCAACAACCTGATCGACTCCTCGGACTTCACCTCCCAGACCGTCGACCCTCTCCTGCAGGGCGCCTCCGGTCGGCTGTGGCTGTCAAGCGACGGTCGCCTGCGCGTGGAGCTCCAGACCGACAACGGTGACGGCCAGCTGATCGTCAACAAGCGCTCGTTCTGGATCTCCGATCCGGCGCAGCAGACCATCTATGAGGGCACGCTGCCCGGCGAGAAGAGCGACAAGGCCAAGTCCGCCAAGGCCAAGTCCGCCAAGGCCGACGCCGTGCCTACGGTCGCCCAGATCCAGACCGACATCACCCACCTGATGCGCAGCGTCGAGGTGTCCGGCGCGAAGGTTGGGAGCGCCGCCCCGAGCCCCGGCGATGTCGCGGGACGCCCCGTCTATACCGTCAGCATCTCGCCCAAGCACGACGGCGGCCTGATCGGCTCCGCGCAGCTGGCCTGGGACGCGATCAAGGGCGTCCCCCTCAAGATCGCCATCTACGCGCAGGGTGACAGCTCGCCCGTGCTCGGTCTCAAGGCGACGAGCATCAGCTACGGCAAGGTTTCGAGCTCGGTGTTCAATTTGACGCCCACGCCCGGGTACAAGATCGTGAAGATCTCAAGCCCCGAGCAGTCCTCCACCGCCAAGCGCGTCCGCGCCGCCGGCAAGCACGCCAAGCGCGCCAAGGCCGTCTCGGGCCTGCCGGCCGTCTCGAGTCGGGTCCCGTTCAAGCTGATCGCCCCGGCCACCCTCGACGGTCTGCCTCGGCACGGCGTGGACCTTCTGTCCTCCGGCGGCAAGCCGGGAGCGGTCGTTCTCTACGGCCGCGGTCTCGGCGGAATCGCCGTTGTCCAGGAGGCGGCGAGCGGCACGCAGAAGGCGACGTCGAGCGCTTCCAGCGGCAGCTCGAAGCTCAACCTGCCGACCGCCTCGATCAATGGTGCCACCGGAACCGAGCTCTCCACGGCACTCGGCACGGTCATCAACTTCAAGAGCGCAGGCGTCGACTACACGGTCGTCGGCTCGGTGCCCGCCACGGCGGCCGAGCGGGCGGCCCGCGCGCTGGGAACCTCCGGGC
>JBAPXO010000327.1:0-3588 GCA_049284255.1 Solirubrobacteraceae bacterium
GTGTCGGCGCTTGATCACGATGCTGCCGCCGAGTTCGCCCGCCGGCTGTGGGTCGTGCCTCACGGAGGCAGCCTGCTCTAGGCGCGGACTGGCGACTGCCCGGACGTCTTGCGAGACGCCCGGGCAATCCACCCCTGCCGGTCAGCTTCTGACAGACCTCCCGAGCCTGTCGGTGCTGAGCCCCCATTTTGGGCCCTGGATCGGAGCCGTACGAGGTCTGGAAACGCTGAGCGGTCGCGAAACTTGCGCAAACCCCGGCTCTGCCCCGAGAAACGGGAAAAAATGGCCCGTTAGACGGTGCACAAGCCGCCGGGCGCGGAGGGCGCCGGAAACAATGGCCGCGTGGTGGCCGCGGGGGTGTGGGGCCGGGGTGCGGTGCGCTACCAGGCTTGGGTGCCGCCGCAGTGAGGGCAACCGACGGAAGTCGAGACCTGAGCTTCGAACACGAAGCCACAGTGGCAGGCGTACATCGCCTGATCCTGCGGCGGGCCGGCTTCACGCCGGCGTTTCGCCGTAGCTGTGACCTGGACCGGGCGGGTCGACTCCGAGGTTGCGGGGACGGCCTTGCGCTCTACGAGACGCCCGGTTCGCCCTTCGCGGCGGCGCCTGATCTTGCCGGCGCCGGTTTTGCTTTTAGCAAGCACTGTCATACGAGGAACGGCTGTGATGGGCAATGGTTTCGCCTGCAGGCCATAAAACCCTCGCCATTAACACGACGCTAATACTCCGGCGCCAATGCCGCAGGGCATCTGGCACCGGCCGGGCCGGGGTGGCGAAGAGGTCCGGTATGGGACAATGCCGTCCGGCATGGATCCGAGCCGCAAGCGTGCCATCCGCCTCACGATCGCCCTTACCGTCGCCCTCCTGCTGGCGACGGCGCTCGTCTATACGAGCTTCTCCGCCGGCCGCGATGAGCTGACAGCGTCGCAGCTGCTCAGGCGCGCTCAGCCCGGCCGGACCTACATCCTGGCCGGCACCGTGCTCAACGGTTCGGTGCAACGTGAGGGGCCGGCGCTGCTCTTCCGGGTGCGCGATCCCAAGCTCAAGGTCTCGGTGCCCGTCCGCTATACAGGCGAGGTGCCCGATCCATTCGCCCAGGGGCGAGCGGTGCTCGTCGACGTATCGAAGACCCAGAGCTCTACGGACTTCGTCGGTCAGCCCAATTCGCTGACCACCAAGTGCCCCTCCAAGTACCAGGCCGCGTCCGGCTCATATTGATGGCTAAGGACATGACGGCCGCGGTGAGGACGCGCTGATGGCCCCGGTCGGCCACGTCCTGCTGATCCTCGCGCTCCTGACCAGCGTGTACGGGCTGGGAGCGTCGCTGTACGGCGCTCGCGTCGGCGGCCCGGCATGGGTGGACTCGGGGCGCCGGGCGATGTATTCGGTCGCCGGGATGGCGGTGATCGCCTTCGTGATCCTGGACGTCGCCTTCATCAGCTCGGACTTCTCCTACAACATCGTCGCCGGGGGCTCGAGCACGACGACGCCGATCTTCTACCGGGCGGCCGCGATCTGGTCCACCCAGCAGGGCTCGCTGCTGCTGTGGGTGATGCTGCTGTCGCTGTGGTCGAGCCTTGCGCTGTTTGTCACGCGCCGGCGCGTGCGCGAGATCGCCCCCTACGCGCAGGCCGTGCTGTTCGCGATGTGCGTCTTCTTCTCGGGTCTGACGGTGCTGTTCGCCAACCCGTTCGCCACCAGCTCGACCCCGCCCACCGAGGGTGCGGGCCTCGATCCGCTGCTGCGCCACACCACGATGATGATCCACCCCCCGATGCTGTACTCGGGCTACACGCTGCTGCTGGTGCCCTTCGCCTTCGCCGTGGGCGCCCTGATCAGCGGCCGCCTGAGCTCCGAGTGGCTCCAGGTGACGCGCCGGTTCGCGCTGGCGGCTTGGCTGTGCCTGGGGATCGGGATCCTCCTGGGCGCCCGCTGGTCCTACACCGAGTTGGGCTGGGGCGGCTACTGGGCGTGGGATCCGGTCGAGAACGCCGCGCTGATGCCGTGGCTGTGCGCCACCGCCTTCATCCACTCGATCATGATCCAGGAGAAGCGGGGGATGCTGAAGGTCTGGAACGCCTCGCTGATCCTGCTCACCGGGACGCTGGCGATCGTCGGCACGTTCCTGGTGCGATCGGGGATCCTGAGCTCGATCCACGCCTTCGTCTCCGACCCGACGCTCAACATCTCGTTCGTGGCCCTGATCGCGGTCATGGCGATCGGCTCGATCGGACTGGTTCTCTGGCGCCGTGACGGCCTGCGCTCCGAGGCCCGGCTGGACTCCCTGTTCTCACGCGAGGCGGTGTTCCTGTTTCAGAACCTCGTCTTGCTGGCCCTCACCGCGGTGATCTTCTGGGTCACCTTCTTCCCGCTCATCTCCGAGGCCGTTACCGGCACCGAGGTCTCGGTCGGTCCGCCGGCCTTCAGGCCGTTCGTCGTGCCGCTGGCCCTGATCGTCGTTTTGCTCTCCGGAGTCGGGCCGATCATCGCCTGGCGGCGAGTGACCATGGCCAAGTTGCGCCGCAGCTTCGCCTTCCCGGCTGCGGTCGGAGTCGGCGTACTGGTCGTGCTTCTGTTCGTCCCCGGGGTGACACGGCACGTGTTCGCCTACCTGATGTTCGGCTTCGGCGCCTTCGTCGTGGCCAGCGTCGCGCAGGAGTTCTTCCGCGGGGCGCGCGCCCGCCAGGCGATGACCTCGGAGTCCACTCCGGTCGCGCTGGCCCGGCTCGTGCGGCGAAACCGACGGCGCTACGGCGGATACATCGTGCACGCCGGGGTTGCGGTCGCGCTCATCGGAGTGGCGGCGTCGACCTCCTTCCAGCATTCGCGCACCGCCACCCTGGTCCCGGGGCAGAGCGCGCGCGTGGACGGCTACGACATCCGCTACGTGCGGGCCACCGCGACGGCGACTTCGGAGAAGATCTCGCTGGGTGCGATCCTCAACGTCAGCAAGGGGGGCAAGCATGTCACCACGCTCCACACCGTCTACGGGCTGTACCCAGCCGAAGACCCGACGCACCCGATCGGACGCTTCTTCAACGGCTCGGACGAGAGCCGCGTCGGTCTCGACGCCGGGCTCACCCACGACATCTGGACGGTCATCGATCCCAACGTCACTCCCCTCCAGGGTCTGATCAACAAGGGCGACTCCGTTCTGATGCCGGCGCTCGCCCAGGCGGAGCGCCTTCCGGCCGGCCAGCAGGCCAAGGCGCTCAACACGCTCTACGGCCTTCGCGATGTCGCGATCCGCGAGCTCACCCAGCGCTTCGTGAGCCACCCGTGGGCAGCTCAGTTCCTGCTGATCGTCTCGCCGCTGGTGACGTGGCTGTGGCTAGGAGCCATCGTGGCGGCGCTCGGTGGACTGATCGCACTCTGGCCGATGCCGGCCGCCACGAGGCCGCGGCGCCCGCGGACGACCGAGCCTGGGGACGCATCCGCCGGACCGCCGGAGCCGGTGCCCGAGCGCGAGCGCCAGCTGGCGTGAGGATCCGTAGGTCATGCAATACCTGATCGTTCTCCTCGTCGTCGGCGCCGTCGTGTACGTGGTCTCGGCGCCGCTGCGCGCCGCCAACTCCAAGCGCAAGCCCG
>JBAPXO010000328.1:0-7770 GCA_049284255.1 Solirubrobacteraceae bacterium
AATTGTAGCGCCGCGGGCAAACGGATCCGCGGCGTCAGCAGGAGCGAGTGGAGAGCTCGCTTCCATAAGCGCTGGGTGATCAATCGTGTCCATTGAATGGTTACTGAGTGTGGCGCGGGGACCGCCGCCCACCGGTTGTCGCATGGCCGACTTCTTTGCCCTCATCGTCGCGGAAGGTCCGCGTCGCATGGGTCTAAACACGGGCAGTCAAGGCAGGTTGTGGAGGTCGGCACCGAAGAAAGTGCATAGAACCCATCGGCAGGCGAACGGAAAGCTGTAGAGCGAGCGCTGGAAACGGTCGACTGCGGCTCTTCCCGAGGCGGCCCGAGGTCGCCCCCACGGAGGGCGTGACGGCGCCAATTTTGTCCCTAGGGCCAATGTGCGATTGGGCGTCGGCGGCCATCCTGATGCCATGACTCGCTCACACACATCTTCAAGAGTTCTTCTGGTCGCCGAGCCTCCGCGCACGGCCTCAGCGCTGGGCGGCCCCGCCGTGCGCCGTTTCCGGCTCGCTCGGGTGCGCGTTCAGGGTCGGCCGTCAGAAAGCGCGGCCATCCCGCAGGCCAAGCGCGCGTCGCTTTAGCGCTTCGCCTGCACGACCGTCGAGGACGCGCGGCCCAGCGCGCTACGCTTTGAGTATGCGAAGCGACCTTGAAGCCCGCCCCGAACGAACGCCGATTGTCAAGCGTGCCGCCGCCGGGCTGGTGCTCGTAGCGGTCGCGGCCCTGGCGGTCCACTTCTTCATCGGCCTGATCATGACTGTGTTCTGGCTCGTTGTCGTGGCGGCAGCGGTGGTCGCGGTCGTGTGGGCCCTCAGGACAATCTAGGCGGAGACCGCTCATGCAGGGCATGGGCCTGGTGGTCATCCTGTTCTTCTTCGGTCTGGCCGGGGGCATCGTCGGGCGGACCAAGGGCAGCTCGTTCTTCATCTGGTTCCTGGTCTCCTTCTGTGTTCCCTTCATCGGGTTGCTGACGGCCGTCCTTTATCGCTGGGACGATCGCGAGCTCCGCCGGCAGTGCCCGGACTGCCACCGGATCGTGAAGTTGCACGACGCGGTCTGCATACATTGCGGCTGCGAGCTCGAGTTCCCCGAGGTGGCGGTCGCCCCTCAGGCCTCGGTGCACGGGCACGTCAACCGAGCTGCCTCCTGAACCCCGGCCACGCGGCTCGGGCGAGCACGTGAAACTCGATTCCTTTTGGCCCCCGCGCCACTCCTATGACCGTGCGCTGGCGGAGTGGTATCGCCGGCGTCACACCGACGAGCCGTGGCTGACTCGGTCTTCGATCAAGCTGCTCGAGGACCTGCTGCGCAACGGCGACCGTGTCATCGAGTGGGGCTCTGGCACGAGCACCGCCTGGGTGGGCGCGCGGGTAAGCCGGCTGCTCAGCGTCGAGCATGATCCAGCCTGGTTTGAGCGCGTCAGCGGAGAGCTGCGGGCTGCCGGCGTCTCGGGCGCGGAGATCCGGCTGCTCGGCATCGAGCCCGCGCACGATCACGACGCGACCCCGTACGTCGGGGTGGTCGACGAGTTCGAAGACGGATCGCTGGACGTCGCCTTCATCGACGGCGAGTACCGGAGCGCGTGCGCTCTGCGGGTGCTGCCCAAGCTCGCCTCGGGCGGCGTAGTCGTGCTCGACGACGCCCATAACTTCCTCGACCATCCGAGTCAGAGCCCGCACTCTCGCGGCGGCAGGGGATCACTGGACTCCGGCTGGGAACGGTTCGCCGGCGCGGTGAGTAGCTGGCGCGTGATCTGGACCAGCGACGGATTCTCGGACACCGCGCTCTACTTCAAGCCGTGAGCGCGCCGTCTGCCGTCAGCTCGCGCTCCACGGTGCGGTCCAGAGCGGCCAGCGCCTGACGCTGCGCCCAGCCGGGCCGCAACGTGTGGTCGTGCACGGCCACGTACTCCACGGTCATGTTCGGTGAGCTCTGCAGCCTCGCCAGCTGACCGGAGTCCGCGAGCTCGCGTTGGAGTGGCTCGTGATCGGAGAACAGAATCAGCGCTCGCTTCTCGCTGGCGAGGAGACGGTCCAGCAACCGCTTGACCTCGTCGTTGATGAGCGGGGCCGGGCGCTGTGCGATGGGCGCCCGCAGCCAGCGCAGCGGCGAGGAGAACAGCCACCGCGCCAACGCCCGCAGGCGAGCCGCGGTGGCCACTCGTCGAATCTTCGACAGCGACGGCCGCTCGTGCAGCAGTACCCGCAGATCTCGCGCCGGCTCCAGCCCCGTGTCCCAGACCAGAGCACGAGGGTTGAGCATCAACGCCGCCTGGACGCGGGGGTCAATGAGCGCCGCGTGAAACGACCAATAGGCACCGGCGCACAGGCCGCCGACGATGAAGCGGTCTCCCAGCCCCCGCTTCTGCAGATCGTCAAGCGCGGCGATGACCTGGGGAACGAGCCCCGGGACGTAAAGCGCCGCGTCGTCGCGATAGGGCCTTCCGTCGCCCCCGGCATCACCTATGCCCTCGACGTCGAGCCGCAACGTCGGCACACCCCGTTGCGCCCAGCCTCGAGCCGCCTGCACCCACATACGATCCGGGCCGATGCGCCGGACGGCGCCGGCGTTGAGCAGCACGAGGCAGAGGCCGTGCGCGGGGCGTTGTGCCGGCTCCACGAGGACGCCGGCCAGGTCGGCGGACGGCCGCGAGATGTAGAGGGGCGTCTCGGTGACACTCGTCAGGCCCGGCGAGAGATCCGCCGTGGAGGTCGCGCCGTCTACGGGATCCTCGAGCTCGCTCGAGCGCCCGGCCACCAGCGCAGCCGACTCGCCGAGCCAACCTCCGACGTACTGAATGACCCCCTCGGGTTCGACGGCGGCCTGAGGATCAGAGGTCATCGCCGCATAACCCTCGCCAGGTGCGACCAGCAGCTCCACCTCCGCCTCCTCGAAGTGCGCCCTCAGGTCGCGGTCGACCGCCAGCCCGTCGCGCTCGAGGAGCAGCACGCGGCGTCGCGGCCACGCGGGGAGCGGCAGCTGGGTGAGATCGAGAGCTCCGAGCGCCTGCACGGTCTGCGCGCTGAGCACGAAGCCTCCGGCCTCGATCTCCCCTTCGGGGGGCGCGGGCGGATCGGGCAGGTTCTCATAGAAGAGAGACCGCTCGAGCTTGGAGAAGGCTCGGAGTTGACGCAGGAACGAGGACCCCCGCGCCGGCGCCCCCCACATGACCAGATCGTCGATCGGGGCGCCGTCGCCCACCGCCAGGCGCACCACGATGGCCCCTAACCCGATGCCGATCGCCGCCACCCGGGCGCACCCGCTGTTGCGCTTCAGGAAGGTGGCTCCGGCATGCGCGGCCGACGCCCACGTGCCGAGCCGGTCGGGATCACGGGGATCACCGCCGCTGTCCCCGGTGCCCGGAAAGCTCAAGCGAAGCACGGGGTAGCCGTCGGCGGCAAGCCTCATTGCCCAGGTGCGCAGGCTCCGGTAGGAGCTGACCTCGTCAAACCCGAATGGCGGACAGAGCATCACGGAGGTGTCGCGGACCTTCGATGCCGCCGCGGGGTGGTAGGTGACGAAGGTCGGATCTGGAGTGGTCTCCAGATACAGAGGTTGCGGGCGCGGGATCGTGCTCATGAGTCCACCGCGGGAATCTTGATGGCGCCGTCGAGGTTGAGCGCGGTCAGCGAGCCTCCCTGGAGACGGGCGCCGTCGGCGAGCGGGCGTAGCCCGAGCTTGCGGTGATGGCCGGGCTCAACGGAGAACGCGTCGTCGGCAGGCAGGAATCCGGGAACGTTCAGCCGGACGCCGTAGAGCAGTCGAGACGCGCCGATTGTCAGCGAGTGCTCGCCGTTGGCACCGCGCTGCGCGATCAGGTCAACTTCGGTCCTCGCCGCGGGCTCGCGTCCGGCCGGACGGCCGGCGGGGAAGCGAAAGCTCTGGGATAGGACATCCGCCGGATCGGAGGTCGACTCCAGGCTGACGACGATGACATCAGCCGTCGGCGGTCCGAACCGATACGCCCAGGCGGCGTCGAAGAAGCTACTCAGCATCCCCTCGACGCTTCGCGACAGCGTCTGATGGGGCGCCAGCTCGAGCTCCTCGTCCGCCTGGGCGACCCGGGCCTCGAGATCTCGATAGAGGGCAACCCGGAGGCGAACCGTGGCCGGGGTGTGGCGATCGTTGGCGACGTGAACGGCCACCCCGGCCATGCCCTCGTCGGTGGTCCAGACCCCCAGCGGCGACAGGGCACGGCGGAGGTAGTGATAGGCGACCTTGGGCATTCCGCGCTCGTCGAGGATGCCCAGGCCAGCGCCGGGCAGCATGTCCTTGCACCACAGTACGAGCGCGCCGCGGCACGGAGATGCGTCCCGTCGCCATTCGCCCATGACCTCGCTCATGATCTCGCCAGAGGCCGCTCGAGACAGGTCGAGATAGCGCGAATGATCAGAGCGCCGCAGCGCGACGGAGTCGACGCCGTACAGAAGCTGCAGATAGTGATCGCGGACGTCGTCGAAGTCCCAGCCGGCGCCGAGATCCCACCCGGTGCCCGCGTCGCGGGCCACTCCGGCCTTCCAGCGCGGGTGATGCACGGGGAACTCGACCTCATCGGGGACGTTGGCAAACGCCAGGCATTCACTGGCGAATTTGACCTCGGCTCGCCGGGCCTCGTCGGGGGCACCGAAGTAACCGCTGACGCCGAAGTAGTGCGTCACGCCACGGTCGGGGTGAAACGGAAGCGTGCCCCCACACGGCGTGCTGCGGATGTAGGCGCAGTCGGCCTCCTCCTCGCCGACGAGCGCGGGCAGGACCTCGTCCCACAGCGCGGCCCGGCCCAGCCCGGGGTCGAGTCCCATCATCGCCGGCTGCTGCTCGACCTCCGAATTGCCGCACATGACCACGAAGCTCGGTCGCCACCCCAGGTCAGAGAGCACCTGCCGCGCCTCGGATCGCACCTCGTCGGCGAACTCCGGATCGTCGACGGGATAGTCGAGGTTGGCGAACATGAGGTCCTGCCAGACCATGATCCCGAGCTCGTCACACAGGTCGTGGAAATGGGGGGTCTCATAGGCGCCGGTGCCGACGACGCGCAGCATGTTCATTCCGGCATCGCGCACACGCTCCAGCAGGGTTGAAAGCTGATCGTCGCTCGGAGCCATCGAGGTGAGGTCAGCGGGTGTCCACACCGCTCCGCGGACGAAGATCGGGATGCCGTTGACCTGCAGATCGAGCCCGTCGGCCGGGATGTCGGCCGGCCAGTGCAGGCTTCGGAAGCCGATCCGGCGCACAGCGAGTACCCGACCGTCCACGCGGAGCTCGAGCTCGTGCAGCGCGGGATCACCGTGCGTATGCGGCCACCAGCGAGCCGGTTGGTGCAGGCGAATGTCGCCCTCGAAGATGCCGTCGGGAGTCCTGGTCAGCATTTGGCGCTGGTCGCCGATGGCAATCTCAGCATCCGTCCAGGAACCATCCGGTACCGCACGCATGGTCACGATCCCGGCGTCACCCTCCAAGCGCGCGCGCACCCTCAGTGAGCGCACTCCCGGGGACGCGCCACCGGTCAGCCGCAACGGGCGCCAGGGTCCTACCGGGGCGGGGCCGGGTGCGAAGCCCGGAGACCTGCCGAAGACCATGGTGCGAAACCAGCGGAGATTGCCGGCGTTGACGACCCGGGTTCGCCACCGCGCTGCGGGCCGCCGACGCCTGGCCAGAAGCGGAGCCAGCGCCCGGCAGCAGATCACGAGCTCGGAGTCGGCCACCAGGTGGGCCGTGACGTCGACCTCGTGCGAGCGCCACATCGAGGCCGACTCGAGGACCGGCTGACCGTTGAGGAAGACCTCGCTGACGGTCGCGATCCCGTCGAGCTCGAGCACTGCCGGTCCCCGGAGCAGGTCCTCGGGCACGGCAAAGCGGCAGCGAAACCACCAGTCCTGCGCATCGAAGTCGCGCCCGTCTGCACCGATCGCCGAGGCCGCCGTCCCCGGTACCTGGGCGGGCCGCCAATCCAGCGCCTCGAGCTCCGACGGATCGGAGTGAGAACCCGGCGGCGCGCATGCGAGCTCCCAATCGGATGGCAGCTCCATCACTGCAGCGCACGCCCGAGCACCGCCATGGCCGAGTCCCAAGCCTCGGTCAGCGCCGACAGCGCCGCGGACGGGTCGAACGACCGCCGGCGCGCGAGCCGGAACGAGAGCACCTTGGTGGCGTCGACGATCTCGCGCATGTGCGCCGAGGCCGCGGCGCCGTCCGCCCCCAGGCACCAATCCACATGATCGGCCAGCAGCTCAAAGGCCGATCCGACCATCCGGACGGTCACGAACGCGTACGCGTGGTAGTCCTCGGCATCGCCCTCCAGCAGGCGGGGGAGATCCACGGCCAGCCGGGCGCCCCAGACCGTGAACGGGTTTACCGCCGGACGGCGCGCGTAGTAGCCGATCAGGAGATCGTGGGCGGCGGCTCGCAGCGGCTCGCCGGTCAGGGGCGTGCCGGCATCGAAGCTGACGAGCTCGGTGAACGGGTCCATGACGTCGTCGGTGAAGTGCGCCAGCGTCCTGAAGATCCCGCGGTAATCCTCGCCGGAGAGCTCGAACAACCCGGCGTTGTGGAAATACCGCAGCCGCTCGGTCCGGCGGTCGATCATCTCCGGGACGATCGTGGTCTTGAGGTGCTCGCGGCGATAGCTGGTGGCGGCTACGTCGGGCAGATACCAGGCGTCCGCCTCGATCAGGACGGTCCGACCGTGGCGCAGCTGCTCCTCGATGTGCTCGGGTAGCGGGCGGTAGGGGAGCATCTCGTGGATCTCGATTCCGTAGAGGCGCTCGATATCCCGGTACGGGGGCTTGGCGTAGGTGAACTGATCCCCCTCCCAGTCGGTGGCCACGATGAAGCCGAACATCGCCAGCGGCTCGCTCCCGCGGGCGTGGAGCATCTCGATCAGCGCATCGGCGTAGCAGTTGGTCTCAAGGTAGGTGCGGCCCGGCGCGTGCAACCGGTGGGGCTCATAGCCCTCACTGTCGATCCCCCACAGTGACACGGCGCGACTCGTCGTCGCGGTCATCAGTCCAGCTCCAGCCGGGCTCTGACGTCTGACGGCCATTGGCTCACCTTCAAGCCGTGCTCGTGTAGGAGAGCCAGGACGATGCGCTCCTCGCCGAAGGCCATACACCCGGTGTGCGCGGGCTCACCATCGGCGGTCTGCAGGTCGTAGGTGGTCCCGAAGTGATCCTGGTGGTAATTGGACGAGGCGATCGCCGTCAGTGATCCACCCGCTACCGGCGCCAGGAGCTCCCATTTGAGCTCTTGATCGCGCTGCTGGGCGGCCAGCAACCGACCGGTACGGCCGAAGAAAGGATCAGAAGCGACGTCGAGCTCCAGGCGCAAGCCGAGGGAGCGCAGCAGCTCCTCGGCTCGCGAGCGCCACTGCAGCCGCCACTCTGTGACGACGTCGCGGTCGGCGATGCGCACGATCTCGCGCATGTGGAAGATCTGCATCCGGGCCGGGTCGTCGGAAGGCTCGCGCCTGAACACGTAGGCGTCACCGGTATCGAGGGTCACTCCACCGTCCGGAAGCGGGCCGCGAGCGGCAATCGCCGGGTACAGGGGGTAGCACGCGGCCGGCGCCAGCACCATCTCGCTCATCTGCTGAAAGGCGCTCCAGTCCTCGTGCGCGGAGGCGAGCTCCAGCTGCTCGGCGGCCGCCCGCTCGTCGCCCTCGAAGGCGAAGACGGTTCCCGCCAGGTGCGGGAAGGAGCCCAGGTAGCCGCTCGTCTCGAGCTGCCAGCGCGGGATCACCGGCGGGAAGGCGAGGACCTCCGGGGACTCCGGC